>JBDSED010000023.1:0-27593 GCA_039920225.1 Sphingomonas sp. | reverse complement strand
GCAATCT
This sequence comes from Sphingomonas sp., assembly GCA_039920225.1. GTDB lineage: Bacteria > Pseudomonadota > Alphaproteobacteria > Sphingomonadales > Sphingomonadaceae > Sphingomonas. The sequence goes on along the minus strand of JBDSED010000023.1, from coordinate 27,586 downwards.
CAGGCTCGGCAGAAAGTCTGTTGGTATCTCGTCGCCTACCGATCCTACACCCGGCGCTCTCGCGGCGGCGGAGAGCCGCATACGCCTATTGACTCAGGCCGCGATAGAGAAGCGGACATTGACCAGCGCGAGAGAAGCTTTGCCCTGACTGATGACAAGCCCGTCTTTGACGAGCGCGTACGGATAGCGAAGCGAAGGCCGTCGGAGGACGGATTAGCGACGGGCGCGCCGACCGTGTTGCAGAACGTCCAGCATGCGCTCTGCGTCGGCGCGGCTCGGATAAACCACTGCCATCCAACGCTTCGATTCCGGAGAGTATAATCCCCATTTGCCGCGGCAATCTCTTTCCCGACGCTCGACTGCGATGAAATCGTCAAATCGGACCGTGACTGCCCAATATATCGGGCTTTGCATTTAATCTGGGTTTGGTTGAGCTGACGTAATCGTCAAATCGCGAAGTCTCTCGCGGATAACAACGCAACCGCGCGATGTGCCGGCATTAGTCCGACGGGAGCAAAAAAGGGGGCGGCCTGTAACCGCCCCGTAGTTGGGAGAGAATCGCCAGCGAGGGATCGCGTGACCATGTCGCCTTGAGCGAAATATAAGACACTGAGACTACGGTCGCGGCGGATACTGCGCCCCTCGATGACGCCACGCGATATGTCTGCTTCCCGCCATATCCGGCCATTCGAGCGCACCGTGGACCAAACGACCGCTGACGACTCAATCGCGGACTTGGAAAGGCCGCCGGCGTTTCTGCCGACGCCCCCGTATCACACCCTTGCAGCAGTATTACGCGAAACGAACGCGCGTCGATTGGCGCCGCCGCATCGCATAGCCCATTGCGCCAAACCCAGCGATCCAAACGCGCCTCGTAAGCTAAGCGTCGAATTTGTCATGCAAGAAGGGCCCGAACCCCGGGAGTGACGATATCTCGCTGACCAGCCACTCCTGAAGTTTCATCAACTTCGGGCTTTCGCGTCGCAGGCGGGGATAGGTAAGCCAGAAACTCCGTCCGTCAGTAGCGACCCGCCCATGCGGTGCGACGAGACGTCCTGCTGCGATCTCATCGTCGAACAGAACTGGAGAGCCGATCGCAATACCCTGGCCAGCAACGGCTGCAGCGATATCGAGATATTCATGCTGAAGCGTCATGCAAAAGCGCGATGGATCGATTGGCGTTGTCCGACCGCCCGCTCGGAACCAAATGCCCCACCAGTCGGGACGCCCTAAAAGCGGGGGCACATTATCTTCGACCTGATCAAGCCCTCCGGCCGCCTCCGCCAAGTGCGGCGCGCACAGCGGTGTGAACAGGCTTGGAAAGAGAAGTGTGCTCGACAGGCCCGGCCAAAGACCGTGCCCATTGCGGATCGCTGCATCGAAGCGCGTGTTTGCAAGATCGCGCGCGTCTGGTGAGAGGTCGAGCTCAATGCGAATGTCCGGATGCAGAGCACGAAAGCGTCCCAGCCGCGGCGTCAGCCAACTAGTGCCAAACGACGGCAAGACCGTGATTGACAGCAGCGTCTGGTCCTCCTCGGACGCCCTGACGAAGCTGGCGCGTAATGCGGCAAACGCGCGTGCGCTTTCCGCGGCGATCATCGTGCCAGCTGCCGTAAGCTCGACGCGCTGCGCGTGCCTCAAAAACAGCTGCAGCCCAACGATGCGCTCTAGTTGGCGAACATGATAACTGACCGACGCGGCCGTCGTGCCAAGTTCGCGCGCCGCACTCGCGAAGCTGCCCTGTCTTGCGGCCGCATCGAACGCGCGGATCGAGACGAGCGGAAGCGGAGATTGGTCACCAAGCATAAATCAGGCTTAGGGTATCTGCTAAACTTTCGTGTGCCGCAACGGCGACTTCTCACGCATTCCTCGGTCTCACCGAAGGAGAGCCAATATGCGAACGATTTTGCTGGCCGGAATAAGTGTGATCGTGGCAGCAATAGCCACTCCACCCGTCGCGGCGGAAGAAACGGCGATCATTCGAGTCCACGATGGTTCGCACGATTTTGATTTCCTGATTGGCGAGTGGAAAGCGCACGTCCGCCGGCTTCCCGATCGGCTAGTAGGGTCGAACAAATGGCTCGAGTACGAGGGCATCTCCAACCATCGTAAGCTGCTCGACAGCAACGCGAACTTCGAAGAGTTCGATGTCAGCGGTCCGGCGGGGCGGATAAAGGCACAGACGCTTCGGTTGTATAACCCCAAGAGCCAGCAATGGTCGATCTACGGCCTTGATCTCAACGCCGGACAGCTGCCGATGCCAGCCACCGTGGGACAGTTCACGGGAAAGCGCGGCGAATTCTTCGACCGTGAAGAGTGGAAGGGGCGGATGATCCTGGTCCGCTTTGTCTGGGAGAACATATCACGGAAGTCGGCCCGAATGGAGCAATCGTTCTCCGACGATGGTGGCAAGACCTGGGAGCCGAACTGGATCTGTGAGCTCAGCCGCTGATCATCTCGCCACGATTCAGTTCGGGCTTTCCACCCAATAACGGTCCTTCCAATCAGACTGTCGATTGAGGGTCGGTATTCTTTGGCGCCGCGCCCTCCGCAAAAAGTTCGACTATGTCCAAGATCGTCTGAACGGCGGCTTCCTGCGAGGCGGAGGGAATTGGCCCTTAAGTCCAAGATTGTTTGGCGCCTGGTGATGGGGCCTCGCCGATTGCCACGTTCGTACATGTCGCATTGCGGTCCGGGCGATAAGTCCGATTATCGAACCGTGGCCGTGCCTATCGCGATGACCGTTTTTGGGCCGGTTGCGGACTGGCAGCTTCCAGTTTGAAAAGTCTGAAAGCAGTCGCTCGTTCTTGCGATTTGGCAACAAATGCATGAGCCGACAAAAAGGCGAAACGAATCCCGCCGTAGGCCGATGGTCTAGCTCTATCTGGCGTTAGGCCAAACGCGCGTGGTCGATATGGGGAAGGACGTGTCTCGCGAACAAGTCGGCCTCGGCAGCGTGCGGATAACCCGACAAGATAAATGCCTCGATACCCATCGCCTGATACATTTGGATCTTCGCGAGCACCTGGTCAGGGTCACCGACGATCGCGGCTCCACATCCGGAGCGTGCTCGGCCGACTCCCGTCCATAAATTCTCTTCCGCATAACCGTCATTCGCCGCGCCTTCGCGAAGCGCGGATTGGGCTGCGACGCCAGCCGACGCCGAATCGAGCGACTTGGCGCGTATGGCTGCGCCCTGCTCATCATCAAGCTGCGACAATAGCCGGTCGGCATAGCTCCGCGCTTCGGTCTCGGTCTCGCGGACGATAACGTGAGCGCGATAACCGAAGCGCAAGGTGCGGCCATGGTTCGCCGCACGCTGCTTCATGTCGGCGATGATCGCGGCGACGTTTTCCTGTTTATCGGGCCACATAAGGAACACGTCACATCCTTTGGCCGCAGCTTCACGCGCGTCCGGAGAGAGCCCGCCGAAATAGAGCAACGGCGCCTTGCCCGACACCGTGCCGACGCGCGGCGGATCGATCTTGAGCTTCCAGAATTCCCCGTCATGATCGAGGCTTTCGCCGTTGAGCAAGGTCTTGAGGATCTGCATCGCCTCAACTGTGCGGGCGTAACGCGCTGCGCTCGCCAGCGTCTCGCCGGGCATGTCGGACGAAATGATGTTGACCGTCAGCCGTCCGCCGAGCAAGCGGTCGATCGTCGCGATCTGGCGCGCAAGCTGCGGCGGCCAGGTTTCTCCGATCCGCACTGCCATCAAAAGCGCGAGCCGCCGCAGCATCGGCGCGATCGCGGCGGCGAATGCTGTCGTGTCGATCCCCAGCGCATAGCCTGACGGCAACAGGATGTTATCGAACCCGCCGGTTTCCGCCTGGAGCACGATGTCGCGGCAATGCTCCCAACTCGACTTGAGCCGCGGCTCGGGCTGTCCGAGAAATTCGTAATCGTCATCGCACAGCGCGGAAAACCAGCTAATCTCGCAGCTCAAGGCAGTTTCTCCCCTCGCGACGCGACCAGCACGTCATACCACGCCTGCCGGGTCCACTTGACCTTGAAGGCGTCGGCCAACTCGGCGACCCGCTCCACCTTCTGCGATCCGACGATCGGGATTGGCCGCGCCGGGTGCGCCATGATCCAGCTATACGCGGCTGCCGCGCGCCCAACGCCCTGTGCCGCGGCGACCGTATCGAGTGCGGCAGCCACGCGCATTGATCGCTCATCGGCGGGCGCGCCGATCCGCCCGCCTCCCAGCGGCGACCAGGCGAGCGTTGCAACTGCATGCTCCATCGTCAGGTCGAGAAGCCCGTTCTCAATCGGATCGAGCTGCAGCGGTGAAAATTCTGGCTGATGGCTGGCGAGTGGGATAGTTAGCAAGTGAAGCAGCGCGCGGGTCTGCGGCACGGTATAGTTCGAGACCCCGACCGCGCGGACCTTTCCCGACTTCACCATGTCCTCGAGCGTCCGCGCAACCTCTTGTGGGTGCGCCAGGATGTCGGGACGGTGGATCTGGTAGAGATCGACATGGCCGACGCCAAGCCGGGCGAGCGAACGATCAAGCGCCGCCATCAGATAATCGCGCCCCGAGTCGTACGGCACCGGCGGTGTGATGCCGCCCTTGGTCGCCAGCACCATCCGGTCGCGCAGACCCGGTGCGGTGGCGAACACCTCACCGAGCAACGCTTCGGCATCGCCAAACCTGCCGCTGCCGTCGAACCCATAGATATCGGCGGTGTCGAACAGGGTAACGCCCGCGTCGAACGCCGCCTCGATCAACCGGCGACCATGATCGGTCCCGACCCCGGCAAAGCGCCACATCCCCCACGCTATCGGGCTGACATGCAATCCGCTCTTGCCGAGCGGCACGGAATCGGGTGTAAGCTGGATTTCAGACATCGTTGTCATATTAGGGGCAAGTCGGTTGGTAGAGCAAGTCCGATATGGACTGGTCGGCACGGGGATGATGGGTGTCGAGCATATCAACAACCTGGCGATCACGCCGGGCGCGGTGGTGACCGCGCTGGCCGATCCGGTCGGCACGTCGATCGGCTGGGCGGCGGGCGCGCTGGGCGAACGCGGCGACGATGTCGCGACGTTCGACAGTGCGGTGGCGCTCGCCAACAGCGGGCTGGTTGATGCGGTGATCGTCGCCAGCCCCAATCACACCCATCGCGCGGTACTCGAGCCGCTGTTCGACGCGGGCTTGCACATTCTGTGCGAAAAGCCGTTGGCGACGACGATCGAGGATGCGCGCTGGATCGTCGATCACGCCGCGAAATCGCCTGGCGTGTTCTGGACGGCGATGGAATATCGCTACATGCCGCCCGCCGCGGCGTTCATCGAACAAGTGCATAGCGGCCGTATCGGCAATCTCAGAATGCTGTCGATCCGCGAGCACCGCTTCCCGTTCCTGCCCAAGGTGGGCGACTGGAACCGATTTGCCCGTAAAACCGGCGGCACGATGGTCGAGAAATGCTGTCATTTCTTCGACCTGATGAGGCTGATCACGCAAAGTGAGGCGGTGCGCGTCTATTGTTCGGGCGCAATGGACGTGAACCATCGCGACGAGGCGTACGACGGCGAGACGCCCGACATCATCGACAACAGCTACACGACGGTCGATTTCGCGAACGGCGTCCGTGCGATGCTCGATCTGTCGATGTTCGCCGACGGCGCGGAAAATCAGGAAGAGATCGCTGCGGTCGGCGACGCCGCGCGACTCGAGGTGCTGATCCCATCAGGCGAGATCGTATTTTCGCCGCGCGTCGGGTTTCGCAATGCCAAGTCGGTCGAACGCGAGGTCGTCGCGGTCGATGCCGCGGCGCTGGCGGCCGGAAGTCATCACGGTTCGACATTCTACGAGCACCAGAAATTCAACGCCGCGGTGCGTGGGGCCGGTCCCGTCGAGGTGACCGCGCACGACGGTCTGATGGCGGTTGCGATCGGCACTGCGGCGGAAATCAGCGCGCGCGAGAAGCGTGTGGTTGAGATGAGCGAACTGGGGCTCGCGGCCTAGCCGACGGCGTCTGGAATACGACCGGGTTACCCGGCGGAAAATTTGGGGAGAGAGATGATGAAGCATTTATTGACCAGCGTATCGGCGATCGGCCTCACCTTTGCGGCGAGCCCGGCCTTGGCGCAGGACACGCCGACGGCTGTCGCAAACCCGGCTGGCCAGAACGCGGACGATAATCGTAGCGAACTTCCCGACATCGTCGTGACCGCGCAGAAGCGCAGCGAGCGGTTGCAGGACGTGCCGGTCGCGGTCAGCGTCGTCAGCGGCGACACGCTCACCAAGCTGTCGACCAACAATATCGAGGATGCGGCGCGGCTGGTCCCGGCGCTGACCTTTGTGAAGGGCACGACCGGTCTCAACTCGGCGCTGTTCCTGCGCGGTCTCGGCACCACCAACTTTTCGATCGCCGCCGAGCCGAGCGTATCGACCGTGCTCGACGGCGTCGTGCTGGCGCGCGCGGGCGAGGCGTTCGGCGACCTCTACGACATCGAGCGCATCGAGGTGCTGCGCGGGCCGCAAGGCACGCTGTTCGGCAAGAACGCATCGGCGGGCGTCATCAACGTCGTGACCAAAGAGCCGGGCGACACGCTCGGCGGATATGTCGATCTCGGCTATTTCGGGCGGAGCGAATACAAGGCGAAAGCGTCGGTCGGCGGCCCGATCGGCGGTGGTTGGAAGGCCGGCGTTACCGGCTTCTACGGCAAATACGACGGCAACCTCTACAATCGGACGAAGCGCGACAGGGTCAACGGCTACCGACATTACGGCGGGCGTGTCCAAGTCGTGGGCGAGATCGCGTCGACACTGAAACTCCGCTTGCTCGCCGATTATCGCAACAGCGACGACGATTGCTGCGCGTTCGTCGTCGGCGCGGTCAACCCGACCACGGCGATTCCCGCCGTCATCTCGGTGCTCGCGCCGATCCGCGGCGCGGCGACACGCGACATCGTCCAGAGCAGAGTGACGCGCACGACCGAAGAGACGTGGGGCGCATCGCTCCAGGCCGACCTCAGCCTCGGCAAGACGACGCTGACCTCGATCACGTCATACCGCAAATGGAACAACACCGAAGTCCGCGACGGATCCTGGGTCGATCAAGTCTACACCACTGTCCCGCTGATCTACGACACGGGGCCGCAAAAGTCCTCTACCTTCACGCAGGAATTGCGGCTGACGTCGCCGACCGGCGGATTGATCGACTATGTGCTGGGGGCGTTTTACTACCGGGCCAAAGCGCGGCGCATCTACACGCGCTCGGACACCTATTGCACCGCGTCGCCCGCCGCCCCGCTCGCCAACGGCCTGGTGCCGTGCCCGGCGGGTTCGACCATCCTCAATCCGGTCGGCTCTGCCGATTTCGGTTCGGTATTTGAAAATTACGCCGCGTTCGGTCAGGCGACGCTGAACGTGACGAACCAACTGCGCTTCGTGGCCGGGCTGCGCTACACGCACGACAATGTCAGCGTCGATCACATCCGCCGCAACAACTATACCGGCAACGCTTTCCCGGGACTCGTCGGCGCACCGGCGGGGATCGGTCCCTCGTTCGACCAAGGCGTCTATAATTTCGCGCTAGCAAACGCTGGGGCGTATGGCGGGTCAAACGGCGCGCCCTTCACCGCACGCACGAGCAACGACAATCTGTCGGGCAAGGCGGCGGTCGAATTTGCCTTCAACAAGCAGCATATGGCCTATGTCAGCTATGCGCGCGGCTATAAGGGGCCGGCGTTCAACGTCTTTTTCAACTTCCAGTATTTCAACAGCGCGCCGATAGCCGCCGAACTCTCCGATTCGTTCGAGGTGGGGCTGAAGAACAGCATGTTCGGTGGTCGCGTGATCCTCAACCTCGCGGCCTTCTATGCGAAAGTGAAGAATTACCAGTCGAACTTCCCGACGACGGTCAACGGCGCCGTGACGACGACAATTATCAATGCCGGCGACGTGTCGACCCGCGGGGCCGAAGCCGACTGGCTGGTGCGGCTGGCGCCCAACTTCACGATCAACGGCGGCGTCAGCTACACCGACGCGCGAGTCGACTTCTTCCGCCCGCCTCCGGCGGCGCAGGCGGGCAACGCGATCTCGCGGGGCACCCCGCTCGCGTTCGCGCCGAAGTTGCGGGGATCGCTCGGCGTCAACTACACGATCGAGCCCGCGTCGTTGCCGTTCGGAATCGAGCTCGGCGCGCAGGCGACCTTCACCGACAAGCAAATATCGGGGCTGCAGGCGACCAACACGACTGCGCAAATCCAGCTTCGCGGCGCGCAGACCATTCCCGCCTACGAGCAAGTAGACCTGACGCTGGCGGCGGTAGGGGCGGACAATCGCTACCGCGTCGCGTTCATCGTCAAGAATGTGTTTAACACGCACTATGCCTCGACGATCGCGACCGGCGGGCCCGGCGGCTCGCTGCTCTACCAAATCCCCCGCGACGCCGATCGCTATTTCGGGGTGACCGGACGGGTCAACTTCTAGCCGAAGCGCGGCGGCTCAATGGGCGAGGATGGTCTCGCCCGGCGCGCCGCCGCCCTCGACCGCGACGATGTTCGGGATGAGGAGTTGGACGAAACCAAGCGCGACCAGATACGAGCACGCACAGATCGCCAGCATCGGGGCATAGCCCCAGCCGTGGCCGAGCGAATAGGCCGAGAACTGGATCATTCCGATCGAGCAGAAATTGCCACAGAAGGCGGCGATGCCGATCGTCGTCCCGGCCTCGCGCGCGGGGACGATGTCAGTCGTCAGCCCGAACACATTGGTTGAGAATCCCTGATGCGCGAACAGCCCAAGGCCCAGCAGCAATGCTGCGGTCCATGGGCTGTGCAGGTACATGACCAGCGGTATCGGCAGGATCAGTAGCGCATAGATGAGCATCGTCGTCTTGCGCGCGCGATTGACGCTCCACCCCCGCGCCATCAGCCGCGCCGGCACGTACCCCCCGGTCAGCGCACCGCAAGCCGCGAATACGTAGACCAATGCGACCGGCAGCCCGAGCGTCCCCTGCTTCATCCCGAATAGCCGGTGGAACAGATCGGGTAGCCACAATAGCATGAAGAACCAAACCTGATCGGACAGCACCTTGGCGATGGCGATGGTCACCGTTTCACGCTTGCGCGCAACGTCGAGCCATTTGACCGGCGCCGCCGCTACGGCGTCGATCGCCACTGGCGTGACACGCACCGCTAGCCATACCACGACCCAGATCAACCCGAGCCCGCCCGCGAGCAGGAACGTCGCCTGCCAGCCGAACGCAATCGCCAGCGCCGGGATCGCCAGCGGGGTGACGATCGCGCCGATATTGGGCGCGGTATTGCCAATCCCCAGCACCATCTGGCGGTCGCGGTGATTGAAATAGGTCGCCGCCGATTTGACTGCGGCGGGCGTTCCCATCGACTCCGCCAGCCCCAGCACGACGCGCGCGCCGACAAACCCGGCGACCGTGGTCGCGATTGCATGTGCCATCCCAGCGAGGCTCCACACGCCGACGCCAACCGCAAAGCCGCGCTTGAGCCCGATCCGGTCGATGAACCAGCCGGTGCCGAGAAACGCGATCGCGGTCGCGAACTGGAACGCGGTGCCCATGTTGGCATAATCGCCGTCGGACCAGCCAAATTGTGCCTCGAGCGTGGGTTTCAACAAGGCAAGGATCTGGCGATCGACATAGTTGAGCATGATCGCGACAAAGATCAGCGCGACGATGATCCAGCGCCCGCGATTGTCCGTAGCCGTCATCGCCCACCCACCTTTTTCCCAGTTGCGATAACGTTGTCATATTCGGTCGCGTTTCGCTAGTGCTACGCAGATCAGGGGAGATCATGACCAACCTGGCCCGCCCGCAACCGATGGTTGCCGATCTGTACGGCGATATCGAGCCGACACCCGCGGATACGAGCTGGCGCGACATCGCGCCGGGCTTGACCGTGGTAGCGGCGGGCACGCTCGCCGCAGGATTCCTATCGGATCATTACGGCATACCAGTCACGCTTATGGCGCTACTCATCGGGCTCGCACTCAACTTTCTCTCCGCTGACGGTCGATTAACGCCAGGCCTCGCCTTCGCGTCGCGCGACCTGCTGCGCTGGGGGATCGTGCTGGTCGGGGTGCGAGTGACGTTCGGCCAGATCGCGGCGCTGGGGCCAGTCGCGTTGCTTTGTGTTCTGATAATCGTCGCGCTGACGATAGGCACGGGAATTCTCGCCGCGCGACGGCTGGGTTTCGATACCGCGTTCGGCATGCTGGCGGGAGGCGCGGTGGCGATCTGCGGCGCGTCGGCGGCGATGGCGCTGGCGACGACGTTGGGCGAGAAGCGCGCGAGCCAGGCGCAACTGACGATCGTGCTGGTCGGCATTTCGGCGATGAGCGCGGCGGCGATGATGGTCTATCCGCTGATCGCGCACGCCGTGGGACTGAGCGATCTCAAGGCGGGGTTCCTGCTCGGAGGGTCGATCCACGACGTCGCGCAGGCGCTCGGCGCGGGCTATTCATTTTCGAAGGGCGCGGGCGATATCGCCGCCATCGTTAAGCTGACGCGCGTTGCGTTGCTTGCGCCTGTGCTCGTGATCGTCGCCCTATTTATCCCGCGTGATGGCGGTAGCCGCGTCCGCCTGTCGGTTCCTTGGTTCGTGATCGGATTCTTCGTCCTAGCCGGCGTAAATTCGGTCGGAATTATCCCCACGCTGGCGGCGAGCGCCGCTGAAAAAGCGGCGGCCGGCCTGCTCGCCGCGGCCGTCACCGCGACCGCGATCCGATCCCCGCTCGGGCAGTTGCTCGAAGCGGGTCTGAAGCCGCTGCTGGTGATTCTGGTGGCGACGATCATTGCGCTCGGCATCGCGCTCGCGGCGGCGGTGTGGATTATTGGCTAGGACCGGTCGAAGCACGCACGATCAAGTCGAACGCGAGTTCGCGCCGCTCCGCGCTCGGCTCGGGCGCAAGCAGCAAATCGGCGGCCTCGAACCCCAGTTGCCGCGTCGGCTGGCGGATCGTGGTGAGCGGCGGCCAGACATAACCCGCCAGCGTGTCATCGCCGAACCCCGCGACCGACAATTGCGTCGGCACCGGAATGCCGCGCCGGTGTGCAACCGCGAGCACCCCGGCTGCCATGTCGTCATTGGCGGCAAAGATTGCGCTTGGCGGCCGGTCGAGGGACAGCAATGTGTCGGCCGCAGCCGCCCCCGAACCGAAATCGAACGAACCGCCGACCACCAGCGCAGAATCGGGCGCGACCCCAACTTCGCCGAGCCCCGCGAGATACCCGTCATACCGTTGGGCGCTCGCCGCGTAGCTCGAATGCCCTTGAACGAAACCGATGCGGCGATGGCCAAGGGTAGTCAGATGCCGCGTCATCGCGAGCGCGGCGGCATAATTGTCGATGAACACCGACGCCGTGAGGTCGCGCTGCGTTCCCGGCGATACGCGCACGAATCGCAACCCGCGTTCGATCAGCATGTCGAGCACGGGCCCGAAATCGGTGACCGGGGGGGTAAGGATCAGGCCATCGACCCGCGCAGCGTCCACCAGCTCGCCAATATCCTCGAGCAAGCGGTCCGAGGCGCGATCGTACGGCTGCGCGAGCATCCGCACGCCGTCCGCCTGGCACCGGTCGCGGATCCCCGATTGCATCTCGTACACGTAATGGGGGCTAGGATTGTCGCAGGCTAGCCCGATCTGGAAACTGCGGCGCCCGCCCATCGACCGCGCCGCCGCAGAGGGACGGAAATTGAGCGTCGCAACGGTCGCCTCGACCCGGGCGCGCGTCACCGCGCCGACATAGCGCTCGCGATTGAGCACGCGCGACACCGTCTTGATCGACACGCCTGCCTCGCGCGCGACGTCCTTGATCGTGGGTTTCAAAGTTCACTACTCGATCGCGTGGGAAGTGGCTTATGTGCTCCAGACTGATTTTATCGCCAACCAGTATTTGCTTGAGCTTTGATAGATTGCCCTAAAGATCGCCAAACCTTCCCAATCGAGCGAACGGCCACTTTTAGGGCTCGTCAGTCGTCCGCAGACGTCGGGATTTGGGGCGCAAATCGGTCGCATTGCGGCATTAACGCGGCACCGAGTCCACGCCACATGGCAAACAGGATCAGACCTCGTCGCTGACTAAGTCAGTGTGGGACGAAATGAGTTTCGCCACGTCGCACGGGCTGCGGCGAGTCAATCCGCAGCCCGCGTCACTGACGTTAGCGGAACGATCCGCTCAACATCACGCCGAACACGCGCGGATCGTTGTAGATGCCCGCGCGATAGTTCGACGTGTCGATCACGCCGATCAGGTTCTTGCGGTTGGTCAGGTTGCGGGCAAACGCCGCAATTTCATACTTGCCGAACGCGTAGCCGATCTTGCCGCCCAGCTCGTAATTGCCGTCCGCGTTATATTCGACTGTGCGGTATAGCACGAAGTTGGTCTTGCCCTGCATGTTGAAGTCGCCGGCGACGAACAGCTTGCTGTCCCCGCCGAGCGGCAGGTCGTACCGTGCGCTGACGTTGATGTTGTAGTTCGGCGCGTTCGGGAACGGGTTGCCGTTGATGTTGGCGTAGTAATTGTTGCCGATCCGAACCGTCGGGTTGAGCACGGTTTGCGACATCACGCCGCCCGCCGCGCCGACCTGGGCATATACTGCCGGCGCGTTGATTTCGGTGTGCAACAGGCTGAGGCCCGCGCTCATGCGGAAGTTGTCGACCGGGCGCGTCTCGATCTCGAACTCGGCGCCATAACCCTTGCCCTTGTTGCCATTGAACAGCACGCCATTGCCGTTGCTGTCGTTGCCGTTCAGCTGGATGTTGTCGATATTGTAGTAGAAGCCGGCGACGTTGACGTTGACGCGGCCGTCGGCGAACGACGCCTTTATCCCGCCTTCGTAGCTGGTGTTCTTCTCCGAATTGGCGGTCGAATAAGCCGAGGCGAACACCGCCGAGCGGCCCTGCACCGTCGGGCCGCGGAAGCCGCGAGCGTAGCGCGCATAGACGCTGACGTTGGGGTCGACTTTGTAGAGCAAGCTCACGTCCCAGCTCGGCTGCGTGTCGGACAAACGGCAGAAGGTCGCAGCGCCGCACGCGTAAGAACTGGTCGGCGCGGTCGCCGGAACGCTGAGCGTCGCGAAGTTCGGATGGAGCAACAGGTTGGTGCTCCGGATGTCCTTGGTGACGCGAATGCCGCCGGTCAGCGTCAGGTTGCTGGTCAGGTCATAGCTCGCCTGGCCGAACGCCGCCCAGCTGGTGTTGATGTTGCGCAGCAGGACGAAGTTGTTCGGGTTCGGCGTGGTGCCGAGCGAATTGTTCTTCAGGAAGAAAGAGCGCTGGTCGAATTCGGTGCGGTCGCGCGCATCGAAATAGATCCCGCCGATCTGCCACTTGAAGCGTCCCGCGTTCGGGCTGGCGAGGCGGAGTTCCTGAGTCCATTGGTCGAGCCCGCGCAACCGGCCCTGCGACTCGCCGCAACCGACCGCGCAGATGTTCGGTGTGACGCCGCCGAAATTGGCCGCCGCACCGCCGTCGGTGTCGCCGCGGCTATAGCCCGACGCATGCTCCCACGCGGTGATCGAGGTCAGCGTGGCCAAACCGAAATCATATTCGGCCTTCAGCGAGACGCCCTGGTTCTTGTACGCCTGCGGGTTGTTCTGCGCTTCGTCGTACGACACGATTCCGCGATCGAACGACGACGGCACGGCATTGGTGCCGACCTTGATCGAGCCGCGGTAGAAGATCGACGCAGTGCCGGTGTAATCGCGGACGTGACCCGCGAGGCGCAGGCTGAACCGGTCGCTCGGCTTGACGAGCAGCTGGAGCTTGACGTTCTTCTCCTCATAGCCGCCCATCACGTTCTTGCCGGGGACGGTGCCGTCGTCGGACGGGCCGGTGTAAGTGTTGTCGATCCAGTCGTCGCGGCGCTGATAGAGGCCCGACAGGCGGAAGCTGATCGTGCCGTCCTTGGTCAGCGGACCGCCGACGCCGACATCGGCGTTGACGCTGTTATAGCTGCCGTAAGAAAGCGAGCCCTGGCCCTGCCAGTTGGCGCTCGGCTGCGCGGTGTCGAACTTGACGATGCCCGCGGTGGTGTTGCGGCCGAACAGCGAGCCCTGCGGGCCCTTGAGCACTTCGACCTGCGCGATGTCGAACGCCGGGTTCGACTTGAGCACGACGTGCTCCTTCACGACGTCGTCCTGGATGATCGATACCGGCTGTGACGCGCCGAGGTAGAAGTCGATGTTGCCGAGCCCGCGGATGTAGAAGCGCGGGAAGATGCGGCCGGTGGTCGATTCGACGTACAGGCCGGGGACCTTGCCCGACAGCGACAGCAACGTGTCCGCGCCCGCCGCCTGGAAATCGCGCAGCGCTTCGGGGCGCATTACCGACACGGCAATCGGCACCTTCAGCGCGCTCTCGGACCGGCGAGTCGCGGTGACAATGATCTCGCCGTTGTCGTCGCTCGTCGCGGCGGGCTGCGTGTCGGCAGCGGTTTGTGCGCTCGCGAACGGCACGGTGGCGATGGTGGCCGCTCCGACGAGGAGCAAAGCGACGAACTTCTGAGATTTCATGATTGTGGCCCTTTAGCGAAGGCGCCGTCCATATTTGTGCGGCGCAGCATACGCAAGCGCCTCTGGCGGCGAAATGTGACGCCATTGCGACAGCAATCGAGACGGACGTACTTGGACGAGAAGGACCCGCTACCCGGGGGCGGCTTCCAATATGCTTCCAGTTAGCGCTGGTTGTTGCCGTAGAGGCGGCCGAAAGTTTTTAAATTATCTTGGCCATTCATTGCTATTAGCAATGGCGCACCCGACAGGAGTCGAACCTGTGGCCTCTGCCTTCGGAGGGCAGCGCTCTATCCAGCTGAGCTACGGGTGCCTAGTCGCGAGCGCCTAGCAAAGCGCACGCGGACGCGCCAGTATTCTATTTCGCCAGGCTGACCGGCTGGAACTTGCCCAGCCCGCAGGTCGCACCCCGCGTGCCGGTCGATTGCAGGACGGTGATCAGATCGGTCGAACACAATTGCCCGTTCGACACCGAATAGGCGAAGCGCTCCTCGAGCCCCAGTGACGGGCATGCGCCATCGAGCGTGTTGCGGTACACGCGCTTGCCCGACAAAACGAAGTCGATCACCTCGTCGCTGCGCACGTTCGTCTCGCGGACCTGGTTGAGTTGGACGCAATCGACCGAATCGCCGGTCGGCGTCGCGGCGGGGATGCCCTTGTTGCTGGCGGCGACCGGCGCGCCGGCGGCAAGGGCGGCGACGGCGAACAGAAACGGGCGCATCATGCTTCTCCTGGTCGTGCCCCGCGCTTGGTCGGCGCGAGGGTCTTGGGTTTGAACGCACAAAGATCGACAACGACGCACCGCCAGCATTCGGGCGTCCGCGCCTTGCACACATATCGGCCGTGGAGGATCAGCCAGTGATGGGCATGGATCCGGAACGGCTGCGGGACGACCTTGTCCAGCTTGAGCTCGACCGCGAGCGGATCCTTGCCGCGCGCGAGGCCGGTGCGATTGCCGACGCGGAAGATGTGCGTATCGACCGCGAAGGTCTCGAGCCCAAACGCCGAATTGAGCACCACATTGGCGGTCTTGCGGCCGACCCCGGGGAGCGCCTCCAGCGCGGCGCGGTCGTCGGGGACTTGCCCGTCATGGTCGCGGATCAACGCCTCCGACAGCGCGATCACGTTCTTCGCCTTGGTGTTGTTGAAGTTGATGCTCTGAATCGCGGCACGGAGCTGGTCGTGACCGAGCGCGACTATCTGTTGCGGCGTCTTCACCTCGGCGAACAGCGGGCGCGTCGCCTTGTTGACGCCGACGTCGGTCATCTGCGCCGACAGCGCGACCGCAACGAGCAACTGATACGGGTTGCCGTATTCGAGTTCGGTTTCCGGGTGAGGGTTGTCGGCGGCGAGGCGGCTAAAGAACTCGACCACCTGGGTCTTGTTCACAGCCCCAGCACTTCCGCCATCGCGTAGCGTCCGGCCGGCTGGCCCGCGAGCCACAAGGCCGCGCGCACCGCGCCGCGCGCGAAAATCTCGCGACTTTCGGCGCGGTGGATCAGTTCGAGCCGCTCGCCCGATCCGGCGAAGATCACTTGATGGTCGCCGGCGATCGATCCGCCGCGGATCGCCGCGAAACCGATCGTCCCTTCCGCGCGCGCCCCGACCAGCCCGGCGCGATCGACCACCTTCAAGTCGTTGAGCGGCGCGCTCCGCCCCTCCGCCGCGGCCTCGCCGAGCAGCAAGGCGGTGCCCGACGGCGCATCGACCTTGTGCCGATGGTGCGCTTCGACGATCTCGATATCCCAGTCGGGCCCGAGCTTTTCGGCAGCTTCGGCGACCAGCCGTGCGAGCAAGGTGATGCCGAGCGACGTCGTGCTGGTCTGGAGCACCGCGATCCGTGCGGCGGCATTGTCGATCATCGCATGGTGTTGCGCGGTCAGCCCGGTCGTGCCGACGACGATCGGGGTCCCTCCCTCGCACGCCGCGGCCAGATTGGCCTCGAGCGCCGACGGCGCGGTGAAATCGACCAGCACGTCGGAGGAGCGCGCCAGGCTCAACGGATCGCCCCCGGCATCGACGCCGCCCGCGACGGTCGCGCCCAGATCGGTCGCGACGGCGGCGATCGCACGCCCCATCCGTCCGTCGCTGCCCAGAATGCCGATCGCGGTCATGGCGGCCCCAATGCACCAAATGGCAGGGGCGGAACAGGGGGTGTCGTCGGCCCGATCACCAGGCGCCATGGCTGCGGGATATAGTCGGTCGACATGTAGAAATAGAAGACGCAGGCGCCGCTGCGATAAGTCGCGCCCTTGACGATTCCCATCGCCGTCGTGCCGATGAAGACCGGCGATCCGCTGTCGCCGCCGCGGCAGGTCGGCCCCGCGACGGTGACCCAGGTCGGCAGGCACGGGCCGCCGCACAGATCGCCCGCGGGGGCGAAATCGGTCAGTTCGACGAGGGCGCAGCTGTAACCGGTAGTCTCGCCGCGGTGGCAGACGAAATCGCCCGCGCGGGTGCTGTCGCGGGTGCGCTGATCGGTCACCGGGCGTTCGACCGTGCGGCCGTTGTCGGCATAGAACAGCCCCGGCAGCGGATCGCTCGCGGCATTGATCTGGACGTCTTGATAGCCCCAGCCCCATTGCGCGACATAGGCCAGTGGTGTGGCGACGCGCCGCGGGTCGAGATAGGTAAGGTCGTCGAGGCAATGCGCCGCGGTCGCGATGCCGTAGCGCGTGCCGTCGGTCACGGTGAAGGCGGTGGTGCAGAGGTAGCGCTTGCCGTCGGCGGGGTTGAGCCCCTCGACCCGCGACCCGCCCAGCGGCGCCGACAGATTGACGTCGATCTGGTCGAGCACGCGCAGCCGCACCGGCACCCCGGCAATGGCTTCGAGCTTCGCACGGAGCGCCTCTTTCCCGGTAGCGGCGGTGGCGGTGGGGACGACGATGACGAGTTCGCCGGTGCGCGGGTCGAGGCCCATCGCGGGCGGATTGGGCAGCGCCGCGCGGACCGCCGCCTGTTTGTAGGTCATCGCCCAGATCACCCGGTCGCGGCTCGCCTTGGCACCGGTGCGGAACACGATCGGCACGCTCATCCCGCCGGCGCTCAGTTTGCGATTGGGCACTGGTTCGTCACCGGTAAGGTAGACGAGGATGCGAAAGGTCGGCTTGTGCTCGATCGAGACGCCCGCGACGCGATCGCGATAGCTAATCTCGATACTGTCGGTGGTGGCGACGCTGTCGGCGAGCGCGCGCAGCCGGCGCTCGGCTTCGGCCTGCGGCACGCCGAACTGCTTGGCATATTGCCCGGCGTCCTGCGCCAGCGCCTCGGCGGGCGCCTGGACGCGGGAAGAGGGAGGCGCCGTCTGCGCGAGCGCCGGGGCCGCGAGCAGGAGGAGCAGGGAGGCAATGAGCCGACGCAACACTCCGCCCCTATACACGGCTTTGCCGCGGTTTGGAGAGGCACGCTATTTCCGCGCGGCCACCGCCGCGGCCACCGCCGGGTGCTGTCAGTCTAAAGCGAACTCGTCTCTCCACGATGGAGCTCGGGCTTTGAGCGCAGC
Organism: Sphingomonas sp.; assembly: GCA_039920225.1. Classification (GTDB taxonomy): domain Bacteria; phylum Pseudomonadota; class Alphaproteobacteria; order Sphingomonadales; family Sphingomonadaceae; genus Sphingomonas. The sequence continues at coordinate 9,582 of JBDSED010000023.1, read as the reverse complement.
CGTCTAGCTCGCGACCATTTGCCACTGCTTGAAGGTCTGTCGATCGATGAGATGGCGTTCGAGATTGAAGTGGTTGTGGACGTTGGCGTGGACTGAAGCGAACTTCTGCAGCGTCTTCATCTGTCGGAAGCGCAGCATCGCCCGCTCTCGTCGTCGAAAGGGCAGGTGGCTGTTCTCGACCCTGTTGTTGGCGTGCCTGCCGATATCCTGACGCTCGCTATTGCCGAGCTCCTTCATCGCGGCTCGGTAGGATTTCAGCCCGTCGGTCGTGATCCGCTGGGGTGAGCCGTGGCGCTTCAGCGCCTTTTTCATGAAGGTCGGAGCCGCCGTCTTGTCGCGGCTCCTGGTGACGTAGCTCTCGAGGATCTCGCCTTCATGATCGACCGCGCGCCAAAGATAGTGGGTCTCGCCGTTGATCTTCACGAACACCTCATCAAGTTGCCAATGCCACTGCCGGAAGCCTCGCATGTAGCTGACACGGCGTTGGCGCATCTCGCTCGCAAACATCGGCCCGAAGCGGTTCCACCAGAAGCGGATGACCTCGTGGCTCAGATCAATGCCGCGCTCGAACAGCAGGTCCTCGACGTTCCGCAGCGATAGCGGAAAGCGCACATACATCAGCACGACCAGCCGGATGATCTCGGGCGACGAGTTGAAACAGCGGAACGGGCTATACAGCTTAGCTCGAGGTTTACGGGGCATCTTCGCGCGCTAGCACCGCTCCAGACCGCGTGCCACATGGTCTGACAATGCCAGCGGACGTGAGGACGATCGCAGGCAGCTATGTGCCCTAATTGCGGTCGTTCAACGACAACGTTGGTTTTTCAAAAGCGGCAAATTGTGCGGATTGGCACTCCTATCGGAGTGCTATCATTTACTCGCCAAATCGACCATCATCATGCCGGGGGAAGGCTATGATCGCGCTACCCAGAAAGCGGACGTCGACCCGACTGCTCGCGTTCCTTGCCTTAGCGGGAGCGTGCGCGTGGACTGCTGGCAGGACGACGTCGACGCCCGCCGTGCCTATTGCCAGGATTATCCTGCAATACGGGCACGCATCACCGATTTCGGCGGCCGACTGGACGCCCGACGGCCGGTTCCTCGTCACGGGATCGACCGACGGGCAATTGCTGGTGTGGGACTTGGCCGGTCACATCGTCGGACAAGCCACGCTGGGGTCTCCAGATGACCGAGCCGTGGTCGAACGGATCAAGGTTGCAGCGGATGGCCAGTCGGTCGCCATCGACGAGCTCTATTTCGAGGACATGTGGGATAACGGCGTCGCCAGCGAGATCCACCGCCGGTCATATCTCTACCGTTTCGGCGACGCCGCCGCGACGGGGACCGTGCGGACCGATCTACAGCCGGGGTGGAAGGACGGCACGCCGTTCCTTTCTGGTACCCGCGACATGAAGAACGCGCTGTTCGCTCGCACCGATTGGCCGCGGTCGCGGCTGGGCTGGACATTGGCGCGGGTCGATGGCGTGCTCGCGATGCGGTCGCCGGACGCCACCGTGAAGCTCTCTGGCGCGCTGGGCGCCGGATCGGATGAGGGCGACCGGCGGCTGGAGAATAGGGCGCTCGCGTTTGAACAGCGCTGGGCGGTAGTCCAGGCGCAGATCGACAATCCCGGTAAAGCGCCCCCTCCGCCCCCGCCCAAGCCGATCGACCGGTCCAGTGCACCGGTTTTCTCCCCCGACGGCGCGACGTTGGCGTGGATCGAGCGGGACGACGCTTCGGCTAGCGTGCATTTGCTTGATTTGGCAGGTGGCGCGGCGCGTCCGCAGGTCCGACTGCCCGGCGGCGCGGCGCCGATGGCCCTCGCGTGGGGCGGGCCGACGACGCTGACCGTGACGCGCGATGGCGGCGCGCCGGTCGCGATCGACGCGAAAAAATCGAGCGTGATGACCGCCGCCGGGATGACGCAGGTCGCATCGACGACGGTCGCTGCGTGCAGCACGGCGCGGCCGCCGATGTGCTTGAACGATAAGGGCGCCGTCGAGGTCACCGACCCCGGTTCGGGTAATCTCATCTGCACAGCGATTGTCGATGAAGGCGACCCGATCCCCGCCGCGCTCGCGGTGATGAGCGCGGATCGATCCACGATCGCGCTGCAAACGGCGAGTGGCTATACGGCGCTGTTCGACGTCCGATCACCGACATCCGCGGGGGGCAAGTGCAAGGAGCGTGCGGCGTTCCGGGGAACACCCGGCCGGATCGGATTTCATCCGACCGCGCCCTTGTTCTGGACCGAGGCACGCGGTGGTGCGCTGGTGTTCACACCGATTGATAGGGTCGGGGCCGAGCAAATCGCGCTGTTCACGCTCTATCGTTTGCCGGGCGACCACTTCTTCGTTCGCGACGCGGTCGGCCGCTACGACACCAATCTCGGCCCGGATTCGGAGGCAGTGCGCTGGCAAGTGTCCGATGCGCCGTTCCAGTCGTTCCCGGCGCAGACATTCATGCGCGACTATTTCGAGCCGCGGCTGATCGCGAGGCTGACCGACTGCACGATGGCCGGCACGTGCGGCACCGTCTTCCCGGCGGTGCCGCCGATCGCAGCGCTCAATCGGGTGCTACCAAAGGTGAGTATCATCAGTGTCAAATCCGGAGCGGACCCGGCGACGGCCCTGGTCACGGTGCGCGTTGCGGATGGTGTCGATCCCCTCGCCGCCAACGGCAAGACCCGTTCGGGCGCGTATGACGTCCGGCTGTTCCTCAACAATCGCCTGATCGCGCAGCGCCCCGAGCAAGGGTTGCCCGCAGACCTGACCGCGTGGCGCACACAATATCGTTTGCCGGACGCCAGTGCTGCGAATGGGATGGAGATCAGCTTCACCGTGCCGCTCGCAACCGCACCGGGAACCGAGGCGATGGACTTCTCCGCTTATGCCTTCAACGAAGACCGGGTGAAGAGCGATACCGCGCATGCCGCCTACCGGCGTGGAGCGGTGAGTACCGTGCCACCGCGCGCGTTCGTCGTAACGATCGGGATCGACGCCTACGACGATCCGCGCCTCAAGCTCAATTTCTCCGCCAACGACGCGACCTTGATCGCCGACCGTCTAGCCGCGATCCCCGGATACGAAGTGCGCCGCCTGATGCTCGCCGGCAGTGCCGGAAAACGCGTCACGCGGGCCGACATCGTTGCCCTGCTGCGCGGCCTGTCGAGCGGCCCGGACGCGGTGCGGCCCGACGATATCGTGATCATCAGCTTTTCGGGGCATGGCTGGGCCGACGCGGCGGGCAATTTCTTCCTGTTTCCAGCGGAAGCGTCATGGCCGACCGGCGCCGCGGCGCCCGACACCGCGACCTTGATATCGTCAGGCGATCTTGCGCAGTTGCTTGTGCCCGTCCGCGCCGCCGAAATCACCGTCGTCATCGACGCGTGCCATTCGGCGGCAAGCGTCGCGGCGAGCGGGTTCAAGCCCGGCCCGATGGGCGACGCCGGCCTGGGTCAGCTCGCGTTCGACAAGGGCATTCGTATCCTGGCGGCTAGTCAGGCCGACGACGTCGCGCTCGAATCCGCGACGCTGCGGCAAGGGTTGCTGACCTTCGCGCTGGCGGCCGAGGGGATCGATGCGACCGGCGGACGCGCCGATCTCAATCGCGACGGCCGCATCACGATCGACGAATGGCTGCACTATGGTGCCGATCGTCTGCCCGCGCTGAGCGAAGACGTGAAGCTGGGCAACGCCATTGCCAATGCGCGCGGGTTCAAGGTGGTGCGCGACCCGAGCTATCGCCCGCAACCGCAGCAGCCGGCCTTGTTCGACTTCACCGGCCGGCCGAGCCCGGTCGTCCTGCGCCGGATGCCCGCAAAATGAGACGGATGCTGCTTCTGCTCGCCGCCCTGCTGGCTGTGCCTGCGGCAGCGGCAACCAGGCCGCCGGCGATCCGCGGCCTGTTCGTCGGGATCGACAAATATCTCTATTCGGGGCCGGATAACCAATTCAACGATCTGCGCGGCGCGGTTGGCGATGTCGGACGGATCAAGCAGGCGTTGCGCACGGCCTACCGCCTCGACCTAGATCAAGCGGCAGCGGGCTCGTGCCGGTCGGAAAACGCGGTCTCGATCACGCTGACCGATCAATGCGCAACACGCGACGCGATCCTCGGCAGCTTGCAGAAACAGATTGACGCTTCGCGCCCCGGGGACACGCTGGTCTTCTATTATGCCGGGCACGGGTCGATCATCGCCGACGACCAGGTGTTCGATCAGGCGTCGGGGGTGAACGACACGATCTTGCCGACCGATGCGCGCAAGCCGGGCGCGCAGACCGATGGCGACATCCTCGACCGCGAGTTGCGCGGCTATGTCGACGAGGCGACGGCGAAGGGTGTCAACGTCGTGACGATCTTCGATTCGTGCGATTCGGGCACGGCCGTGCGTGCCGGGCCGATCGACAACGACCCGGGCGAGGACCGCGCCGCGCCGGGCATCCTCGCTAAAAAGCTCGTCCGACCCGCGCCGCCGATCGCGCGCGGACCGGGCGGCGGGTATCGCGTCCACCTGGCGGCGGCGGCGGATGGCCAGGTGGCGCGCGAGGTCGGCACGGTCGACAATCAGCGCGCCGGCGTGTTCACCACCGCGCTCGCGCAGACGATCGTGGCGATGCCCAATGCGACGTTCGGCGACATCATGGCCGAGGTCGGCTTGCGTGTCGCGGAAGGCGGGCGTCCCGGACAAGTGCCGCAGATCGAGGGAGCGGTGAGCGCGACGATGGGCGGCAAGGAGCGATCGACGCCGCTGTTCGACGCCACTCTTCGCAACGGCGAGGTCTCGCTGGCCGCCGGGGAATTGTCGGGGATGACGACGGGCTCGACCTTTGCCCTGTTCGCAAGCGCGAGCGACGCGCTGACCGAGGGCGGCGCGCCGCTTACGACCGGGGCCGTCACCGCGGTTGACGCGACTACGGCCACCCTAAAACTCGACGCATCGCCGCTCGCCGCTCTGCCCGTTCGCCTGATCGCACGCGAGATCAACCATGCGTACGGCAACGCGACGTTGGCGGTGCGAATCGGCGGCGACCGGCAGGTCGATCGGGCGGCAGTCGCCAAGGCTTTGGCCGGCGTGTCGTTCGTTCGTATCGCCGAGCCGGCGACCTTTGCGGTCGATGTCATCATGGACCGCAAGCCGTTGGCATTTCTGACCGCGATCGACGGCACCCAGATCGCACGTCTGGGGCCGGCCGACGCCGCCGGTTTCGGCGACACGTTGCGCGGCGCGCTGCAAAAGGTGATGCGCGTGCAGGCGCTGGTCGCGCTCAGAACCACAGCCGGCGCGACCGCCCCGGGCTTCTGCATCGACAACGATATCGACTACGACCAGCGCCGTTGCCCGCAATCGGGCGCAGGAAAGCCGTTCGCGCTGGCGTCGGGCGCCAAGGCCAAGCTGACCGTTACCAACACGGCCGCCACGCCGCGCTATCTCTATGTCTATGCCATCGATGGTGGCTATGAGGTCAATCTGTTGCTCCCGAGCGGCGGTGGCAAGGACCCGCCGCTTGCACCAAACACATCGGTCAACGTCACCGTCCAGCCCGACCGTCCCGGCCGCTACCGCTTCGTTACGATCGCGACCGATGCGCCGATCGGCAGCGCGCGGGCGCTCGAGCAATCCGCCACCGGCGCGCGCGATCCGGGGGCGTGTCGCTCGGCGCTCGAACGGTTGGTGTGCGAGGCTGCTTCCGGAACGCGCGATCCCTCGGTCCCAAGGGTCGGGGCATGGATCGCGACCGTCACCGACGTGATAGTTGCAGAGGGGAAGAAGCCATGAAACGCATCGCCCGATTTGCCGCCGCCGTGACAGCGCTGACGCTGGTCGGCGCTGCCCCGCAAACCACCTTGGCGGATGAGGATGACGGCGGCCGGATCGTCGGCGGCAGCCCGGCATCGCCCGACAACGTCTGGCAAATCGAGATTTTCAGCACCGCCCGCTATGGCGAGGCCGAGCTGAACAACGACCGGGCAAAGGGCGCCGGTGGCTGGTTCCTGTCCGGGCAGACCCCGCGCCAGCGCGCGCACAAGTGCGGCGGCGTCTATATCGGCGCTAACTGGATCCTGACGGCCGCGCATTGCCTGACCGAAGTGGCGGGCAATCCGTTGGAGACACGGTTGATACGAATGGGCACGCGCGACCTGAGCTTTCCCGGCACAATCTATCAGATCGAGCGCGCGGTGATCCATGCGGGGTTCACCGACAAGGCCAACCCACCGCCCGACGATATCGCGCTGATCCGCGTCGAAGGAACGGTCGTGGCGAAGGCGGTGCGGATACTGGGCGACGCCCCCGATGACTCTCCAATTGCGCCGGGCGATAATCTCCGCGTGACCGGGTGGGGTTTCCGCAAGGCGCGGGCGGAGGGCGTCCGCTCGCTCGGCACCGATAACAAGCCTAACCCGCCGTCACCACTGCTCTACCAGGTCAATCTGACGCCGCGCTCCGGCGGCTGCTAAGCGCCACCGGCATTCGCGGCGAAGATGATTTGCGCCGGCGCGATCAAGGCGGGCGAGGACTCCTGCAACGGCGACAGCGGCGGCCCAATGACGCGCGCGCAGGGCAAGGAGCGCGTGCTGGTCGGACTGGTGTCGTGGGGCCGGGGCTGCGCGCAGGCGGGCAAGCCAGGCATCTATACGGCGGTTTCCGCCTATCGCGACTGGATCGCCCGCGCCAAGTCGGCGTCGAAGCCCGATACGATCATGCGGTTTCAATAAGGGGGGCGAATGATTTCCGACGACCGCGCCAAGGTGTTCATCAGTTACGCGCGCGTCGACCGCGCGCGGGTGAAGCCGATCGCCGACGCGCTGGCCGCCGCAGGGTACGACGTTTGGTGGGACGCGATGATCGAAGGCGGATCGGCGTTCGCCAAGGCGATCGAGGCACACCTCGACACTGCCGATGCGGTGATCGTGGTGTGGTCGGCGACCTCGGTCGATTCGGACTGGGTCCGCGACGAGGCGGGGCGCGGCCGCGACCGCAAGCGGCTGGTCCCGGTATTGCTCGACGGTGTCGATCCGCCACTCGGGTTCAAGCAATATCATGCGATCGACCTGTCGCGCTGGAAGGGCCGCGCCGATGCTCCCGAACTTGCGAGCGTATTGCGCGGCGTCGCGACGACGGCCGACCGTACTGTGGCACCGATCGCATCGACAGTGTCGGGCGCCAAGGGTCCGTCGCGCCGCACGCTGCTGATCGCGGGCGGTGGCGTTGCCACTGCAGCGGCGACCGCCGGGTTGCTCGTCATGCATCCCTGGCGGCGTGACGGCGCGAGCAACGGCGTCGCCGTACTGCCCTTCGCCAATTTGAGCGGCGACCCAGGCCAAGCCTATTTCTCCGACGGCCTGTCGGAAGAAATCCGCTCGGCGCTGACGCGCAACGCGCAGCTCAAGGTCGCGGCGCCGACCTCGTCCAACACCTTTCGCGACCAGGCGCGCGACGTCCGGCAGATCGCCGCGCAACTGGGCGTGTCGTTCATCCTCGAAGGCAGCGTGCGCAAGGCGGGCAATGTCGTCCGCATCGCCGCCGACCTTATCGATGCCGCGACCGGCTTCACCACCTGGTCGCAGAGTTTCGACCGCAAGATCGACGATATCTTCGCGGTCCAAAGCGAAATCGCCAGCACCGTCGCCGGGGCGCTGGCGGCCAAGGTGGCCCCCGGTGCTCGCGCTCCCGGCGGCACGACGAACGTTGCCGCGTACGACGCCTATCTGCGCGGCCGGGCGCTCTACAACAGCGATCAAGGCGAGGAATCCGATCGCGCGGCGCTGACGAAATTCGACGAGGCGACCGCGATCGATCCCCGCTATGCCACCGCGTTTGCGGCACGCTCGCGCTCGCTTGCGGGCATCGCGAGCCTCTACGCCAAGGCCGGCGACCTGCACGCAACGTACGAATCCGCCGTCGCCGCCGCCGACCAAGCGGTCGATCTGGCACCCGATCTCGCGGCGGCGCACGCGGCGCTCGGCTTCGCGACCTTCGCCGGGCTGCTGGATTTCAAGGCGGCGAAGATTCCGTACGATCGCGCTTATGTGCTCGGCACCGGTGACGCCGATATCCTGGTTTTGTGCGCCTTTTATGCGTCGAAGACCGGGGACGCGGCGCGCGCGCTGACGGCTATCCAGCGCGCGGAAAGTCTCGACCCGCTGAACCCGCGTACCTATCGAGCGCATGGCTCGATCCTGGTCGGCGCGCGGCGCTATGCCGATGCGATCCCGCCCTCCGAACACGCGCTGAGGATGAATTCAAAACTATCGACCGCGCATGCGACGATCGGCACGGCGCAATACATGCTGGGCAATGTCGCCGCGGCGCGGGCGTCGTTCGACGCCGAACGGATCGCACCGTTTCGACTGACCGGGGTGGCGATCTGTGCCAAGCGGCTCGCCGACCAGGCGGGCGCGACGGCGGCGCTGGCGAAGCTCGTCGCCGATTCCGGGGACAGCTCGGCGTATCAGCAAGCCCAAGTCTATGCGCAATGGGGCCAGCCCGACGCTGCGGTCGCCGCCCTCGATCGCGCACGCGCGGCGGGCGATGCCGGCATCACCGCCATTCTCAACGATCCGCTGCTCGACCCGCTGCGCAAGGACGCGCGCTTTATTCGGTTGCTGACCAGCTTTGGCCTGGCCTAGTCTAGTCTTTTCCAAACGGGGGAAATTGCCATGCGTGCCATGACCAAGATGCTGCTCCTCGCCGCCGTGCCGCTGATGGCGACGGGCTGTAAAAAGACGGTGGACGTCGAGAATGTGACTCTGGCCAATGATGTCGAGGTCAATACAATGGCGCCGACTGATGACGGCATGACCAACGACGCCACGATGGTCGGCAACGACACCGACACCCGCACCAACGGCGATACCCGAACAAATGGCGACACTCGGACCAACGGGGACACCCGGACCAACGGCGACACGCGGACTAATGGCGACACGAGAGGCAGCGGCGACAAGCGCTAGGTGCCGAACTGAGATTTTCCGCGACATACGATTGGTTGCCCGACAGCCTCAGCCGGCAACCGAGTTGCATGGAGTGCGAGTGCGTCGAACGCCATTAACGCCAATTCGCGTTATGTTGAACCGATGTTTGGCAGCGAAGCTCCAAACGGTTTCGACAATACAAGAACGGCCCAGAATTAGGCTAGAATATGGCCGCTTTCACTAGGCTCGTCGCCGAAAGCAGCCTAACGGTGCTGTCAGTCTAAAGCGAACTCGTCTCTCCACGATGGAGCTTGGGCTTTGAGGGCAGCCGCCTAGCTCACGATCATTTTCCACTCGGCCAGTGCGGCTGAGCGGCGTTCCTTGAAGGTCTGGCGATCGACGAGATGGCGTTCGAGATTGAAGTGGTTGTGGACGTTGGCGTGGACGCTGGCGAACTTCTGTAGCGACTTCATTCGTCGGAACCTGAGCATCGCTCGCTCTCGTCGCCGGAACGACAGGTGGCTGTTCTCAACCCTGTCGTTGGCCCAGCGTCCGACCTCCTGTTTCTTGGCATTCCCCAGGTCATTCATCGCTGCACGGTAGCTGCGCAGGCCGTCGGTGGTGATCGATTCAGGCGATCCATGACGCTTCAGCGTCTTCTTTATG
>JBDSED010000022.1:0-8692 GCA_039920225.1 Sphingomonas sp. | reverse complement strand
GGAAGCCCACCGTGGGTTCGAATCCCACCCTCTCCGCCACCGCGGAATTCACTTCCGCGTCGCGCGCTCGTTCTGGGTGCTGGCGACGCGGCTTACGCGCGTCCGACAGCTACCAAAATCTCAAATTGATAATCGGCGAGCGGCTGGTTGAACTGACAGCCGGCCTGGAAATCGTCCGCCCAGCGAACCGTTGCGGCGACTTGCCCGATGCCGGGCAGCGTCAGCCAGATCGCCGCATCCCTCTTCATCGCCGAATAAGTGCTGATTCGCGCACCATCACGCGACAGGTCGGTGATCCGGCACAACGTGCGGTCGAGCCCGCGCCCGACTTTCGCATCGAGCGACACCGGCGCGCGCTGGCTCTTGCGCTGGCCAGCCAAAGCGGGTTCGAACTCGGAACGGATGTCCATCTGCAACGCTTCCATGGCGGAAACGCTACGCCGAATATGCCTAACAGCACGTTAAGCACAAATGGCAACGCCGCGCTCCCGGTGTCGGAAGCGCAGCGTAATACCTCTAAGTTTAAGTGTTACCTACTTTTTCGTGAGGTTGAGCCCGCCGAAACGCTTGTTGAAGCGTGCCACCTGGCCACCCGCATCGAGCATCTGACCACGGCCGCCGGTCCAGGCCGGATGCGACAGCGGGTCGATCTCGAGCGTCATCGTATCGCCTTCCTTGCCCCACGTGGAGCGAGTTTCGTATACGGTGCCGTCGGTCATCTGGATCTTGATCATGTGGTAGTCGGGGTGCGTATCGGCTTTCACGTCAAAATTCCTTGGATCGAAGCCGCCGGTTTCCGACCGGCAGCGAAGGGCGCGCGCCTAGCAGAGCGCGAGCGCCAGCGCAACATCGTGTCGCCTCAGGCCAATGTCGTCCGCGACAGCCATTTACGCAGCGCGACGATCGTCCAGACGATCTCGACCACGCCGAACGGCCACGCGCCCTGTAAGAAACCGTAGAGCGAACTGAGCGCACTGCCGAGAGCGAAGCCCAGCGTCCAGCCGGGGCCGCGCCCCTCCCACGCATAGCACAGCGCGGTGAACCCGACCGCGGCGAGGCCGAACGCGGTCAGGGCATCGATTTGAAAATTTCCGATGGTCAGTCGCTCGGCGGGTCCGCGATCATCGCGGTGAACTCGCATTCGGTGGCGATTTCGCCGTTGAGCATGGCTCTGCCCGCGAATTTGCACACGCGACTGCGCTTTTGAATGAACTCGACCTCGAGGCGAAGCAGGCAGCCAGGCTCGACCGGCTTCCTGAACTTCACCCCGTCGATCGACATGAAATAGACCAGCTTGCCCGACCCCGCGAGGCCGAGACTCTCGACTGCGAGCACGCCCGCCGCCTGCGCCAGCGCCTCGACCTGGAGGACGCCGGGCATGATCGGCCTTCCGGGGAAATGCCCCTGGAAAAACTCCTCGTTGATCGAAACCGCCTTGATTGCGACGATCGACCGGTCGGGGATCAATTCCTCGACGCGGTCGACCAGTAGCATCGGATAACGATGCGGTAACGCCGCCATCACCCGCTTGATATCACGCGGGCCGATGGACGGCGCTGCCGCCCCGTCGGTCACCGGCCGGGCTTCTTCGCGCCGGTCGCCGGAACGGGCGCCGCGGTAGCTGGCGCCGCACCAGCGGCAGCGTTGGCCTGACCGGGCTGCCAGTTGGCGGGCGGCGTCGGGCTCGCGGTCGGCACCAGCCGGTCGAGCTCGGCGGTGATCGCCGGCGTGATGTTGCCGGTTTGGTTGGCGAAAACCACTGCATCAGGCTTAACGATCAGCGAGATGTTGCGGGCAGTAATCACCGTTTGAACCGCGGCGTTGAGCTTCGACGACACTTGTTCAAACACATAGGCCTGGGCGCGGACGACCGGCCCTTGGGTCGTGTCGATTTGCTGCTGCTTCGCCACGACGGTCGCCCATGACGGGCTGGCCTGCGCGGCGCGCAGCTCGTTGTCGTCGATGCGGCTGTCCTTGTTGGTGTCGAACGGCGCTAGCAGCGCCTGCATCTCCTTCTGGTAACCTTCGACGGACGTGATCTGAGTCCGATAGGTCGTCTTGATCGTCTCGTTGGCGGCGGTGAACGCCTTGGTCTTGACCACGGCGCCGTCGAAATCGGCGGTCGCTACGGTCTGGGCCTGCGCCGGCGCAATCGCCAGCGCAGCGGTCAGCGCGATCGCGCCTAGACCGAGATATTTGAGGTTGGTCTGCATCAGAATTGAGTCCCTACGTTGAAAGTAACAAGTTTGGTGTCGTCGCCCTTCTGGTAAAGCAACGCCTTCGCGATATCGATGCGCAACGGCCCGAACGGCGAATTCCAGTTGACGCCGAACCCTATCGACAGCCGCGGCTTGGGCGAGTCGCCCAGGAAGCGTTCGAGGAACGGCGGCACGGTGTTGACCTGCGCGGTATTCGGCGTGACGCCGTTGCAGCCCCCCGCACCGTCCGGCAGGCCGGCTGGGCACGTCGTCGATTGAGGCGTGCCCGTGGGATCGATATATGCATACAGCGGCCGACCGCTGCTGTCGGTGATTGGCGTAATCAGCGGCAGCACGGTGACCTTGCCCGTATTGGGATCGGTGGATGTCGGGAACACCGCGGTCGGCAACGGCCGCTTGATGCCGAACACCGCGCCGATGTCCATAAAGATCGACGGCCGCAGGCCAAGTTCGCGCGCGCCGCCCGACAGCGGAGGCTCGATCTCGAACCGCACCAGATAATAGGCCCGGCCGCCCAGCGCGTCGTCGATGATCTGCTGCTTGTCGGTCTGCAGTATCTGATTGCCGTTGCTGTCCTGAATATAGTTGATGCGCTGCACGCGCGGGCCGACGCCGCGAATGTCGAAGCCGCGGATCTGCGGTTCGCCCAGATAGAAACGGTCGGTGATCCGCACCGGATCGATGCCGGCGCCGCGGCTCTTTTCCAGGCTCTTGATGTAGCCGGCTTCGCCATTGACTGAGAAGATGAATCCCTTGCCGAGATTCCAGTATTTGGCGCCCTCGACACGCGTTCGGATATAACGGACGTCGCCACCGAGACCGGCGAAATCCTGGCTGAGCACCACGCGCTGACCCGCCGTCGGACGCAAGCCGCCGTTGAGACTGTTGTAGACCAGCGAATAGCCCAACGCCGAGGTTACACGATTGCCGATCGCCTCGCATAGATAGCGTCCGGCGATCAGCGGATCGCAGGTCTCCCTTATGCCGTCGCTGTTGGTGTCCGAATAATAGGTGTTCTTGTCGAGGCCGACCTGATCGTAAGTGAGTCCGTAGCGCGCCGATAGCGACCAATATTCGGTGAGCGGCACACCAATGCGCGCCTGGAACCCGGTCGACACCTGTGAATAGGTAGTCCGCCGCTCACTGCCGAGATAATTGAACGAATTATAGTCGCGGCGGAAGATGTCGACGCCCAGCGCGATGTTCTTGTCGAACAGATAGGGTTCGGTGAAGCCGAGCTGGATCGATTTCGAATAGACCGAATAATCGACGTTGGCGCGCAGTTCCTGGCCCTTGCCGCGGAAATTGCGCTGCGTGATGCCGGCCTGGATAATGAACCGCTCAAGGCTCGAATAGCCCGCCGACAGCGAGAGCTCGCCGGTCGCCTTTTCCTCGACGTTGGCGTTCAGCACGACGCGGTCGGGCGCCGAGCCGGGCTCGTTCTTGATCTCGAACTTTTCCTGGAAAAACCCCAGGCTGTTGATGCGATCCTGCGATCGCTTGATCTGGAAGCTGTTGAACGCGTCGCCTTCCGACATGCGGATTTCGCGGCGGACGACCTTGTCCTGCGTGTTGCGGTTGCCGGTGACCTCGATCCGCTCGACATAGGTCCGCTTGGCTTCGGCGATGTGAAAATTGACCGACATGACCAGGCCTTCAGCGTCGCGCTGATAGTCCGGGCTGACGTCGGTGAAGGCGTAGCCGAACAGCCCGGCAGTCTCGTTCAGTGCGGTGACCGAATCCTCGACCTTTTTCGCGTCGAACCATGCGCCCTTCTTGACCGGAAGGGTCTGGGCCAGCTTGTTGTTGTCGAAATCGCGAATGTCGCTGTCGACCGTGACGTCGCCGAACTTATAGCGCGGACCTTCCTCCACCACATACGTGATGATGAAGTCCTTCTTGTCCGGGGTGAGCTCGGCAACCGCCGAGGTGACGCGGAAGTCGGCGTAGCCCTCGGTCAGGTAGAATTGGCGCAGCTTCTGCTGGTCGTAAGCCAGCCGGTCCTGGTCGTACGACGTGCTGGACGAAAAGAAGCGGAACAATCGCGCTTGCTTCGTCACCATCTGCTCGCGCAATTTGTCGTCCGAAAAGACGTTGTTGCCGATGACGTTGATCGCGCGGACCTGGCTCTTCGGCCCTTCATCGATCTCGAACACGATATCGACGCGGTTCTGGTCGAGGCTGACCATCTTGGGCTCGACCCGCGCGGCGAAGCGGCCCTGGCGGCGGTACAGCTCGATGATGCGTGCGACGTCCTGGCGGACCGCGGTGCGGGTGAAAATCTGGCGCGGGGCAAGTTTGATTTCTTTGGTGATCTTGTCCGATTTCAGCCGGCTGTTGCCCTCGAGCAGCACGCGGTTGATGATCGGGTTCTCACGGATGCGGATCGTGATGTCGCCGGTTTCGACGCCGGCGATCGACACGTCGGCGAACAGGTCGCTGGCGAGCAGATCGCGCAGTGCCTGATCGAGCGTTTCGTTGGTATAAGCCTGACCACTGCGAAGCTTCGTGTACGACAGCACCGTCTCGGGCTCGATGCGCTGCGATCCTTCGACGCGGAGCGAGCGGATCACGCGTTGCGGCACGGGGGCCGGGGCGGGAGCCGCGGTTGCCGGGGGCGCGGCAGCGGGTGCAGGCGCGGTCTGAGCGGCCGCCAGCGGAACGCCCGCCAGCATCGTGCCTGCGAGTAAAGTCGCGGCGGCGCGCGTCCCGAACGTCGTAACCTTGATAAGCTTCACCATTCAACCCCAGCAGGAGACATGTGCCGTCGCGTAAAATCGGGCGCGCCCGCCCTGCCCTAACCGGCTCAGCCGATCAACCCGGCGAGATGCTGCCACAGGCCGATCGCGCCCAGGTCGTTGAACGTCACGACCAGAAACAGCAGCAGGATCGCAGCCAATCCGCCGCGAAACGCCCATTCCTGGATTTCCGGGGTCACCGGGCGCCGCCGTATCGCTTCGATCGCGTAGAACAGCAAATGTCCTCCATCCAGCATCGGGATTGGCAAGAGGTTGATGAACCCCAAGTTAATCGAGATGAACGCGGCGAGTCCGGCGAACGCCACCCAGCCGAGCGTGAGCTGCTCGCCCGATATCTTCGCCATGCGAACGACGCCCGACATCTCCTTGACCGAGCGTTGCCCCGTGACGAGTTGTCCTAGCGCTTCCGCCGTCACGCCGACGATGTCGCCGACCGCACGCAACGCGACGCCCGGCGCCTCGATCACGCCGACCGGCGTAATCGTCATCGCGGCCGGTCCGACCCCGAGCAGCCCGATATCCTGCGTGTTGCCGAACTGATCCTTGCGGTGATCGACGCCGATCACGACATCGCGCGACATTTTTTGCCCGCCGCGGTCGAAATCGACCCGGACCGGCTGACCCGCGCGGATCGCAATGAACAGCACCATGTCTTCGAACTTGCCGACCTCGCGGCCGCTTAGCGCAGTGATACGGTCACCGCGTTGCAACCCGGCCGCCGCCGCCGCGCTCTTGGGCATCACCGATCCGATTTCGGTCGTCGTGGTGTTCTGACCATAAGCGAGCGTGAAGCCGAGCATGATGAGGAACGCGAGCAAGAAGTTGGCGAACGGGCCCGCCAGCACGACCAGCGCGCGCTGCCACACCGGTTTGGACTGGAACGTCTTGGCCCGTTCCTCGGCGGGCAAGGCCAGCCAGTCCGGATCGGTCAGCCCTGCTGGACTCATGTCGCCGGCGAATTTCACGTAGCCGCCGAGCGGCAACAGGCTGAGCTTCCACCGCGTGCCGCGCTTGTCGGTCCAGCCGGTTAGCTCGCGCCCGAAACCGATCGAGAACACGTCCGCCTTGATGCCGAACCAGCGCCCGACGAAGTAATGGCCGAGTTCGTGAAAGAAAACGAGCGGCCCCAGCATCAGCAGGAAGGCAGCGACGGTCAGAATAAGGCCGGGGCTCTGCATCACGAAACGCCATCCTTCACTCGGCCATTGTTCACTCGGGCGCTCGCGATGTTACGCGCTTCCCCGTCCACGGCCAACACGTCGTCCAGCATTTGGGGTGCCGGCGGATCGTAGCAATCGAGCGTATCGGCGACGATTGCGGCAATTTCGAGGAAGCCGATGCGGCGGTCGAGAAACGCCGCGACCGCGACTTCATTGGCGGCGTTGAGGATCGCTGGCCGCGCACCCCCCGCGTCTAGCGCACGCCGCGCCAGTCCTAGCGCGGGAAAGCGCTCCTCATCAGGCGCCTCGAAATCGAGCCGCCCGATCGCGACCAGATCGAGCGGCGCCATCGGAGTCGCCATGCGGTCGGGCCACGCCAGGCAATAGGCGATCGGCACGCGCATGTCGGGTGGGCCGAGCTGCGCCAACGTCGATCCGTCCATATATTCGACCATCGAATGGATCACCGATTGCGGATGCACGACGATCTCGATCCGGTCGGGGTCGATCGGGAACAGCCGCGCCGCCTCGATCAGTTCGAGGCCCTTGTTCATCAGCGTCGCCGAATCGACCGAGATCTTGGCGCCCATCGACCAATTGGGATGCGCCACCGCTTGTTCGGGCGTGACGCCGCGCATCTGCCCGATCGTCCAGTCGCGGAACGGTCCGCCGCTCGCGGTCAGGATGATGCGTCGGACGCGGTTGGCCTGCCCCGGCGCGAAGCATTGGAAGATCGCGTTGTGCTCGGAATCGGCGGGAAGGAGCGTTGCGCCATGCGCCTTCGCTGCTGCAAGGATGATCTCGCCGGCCGAGACCAACGGCTCTTTATTGGCCAGCACCACCGTGCCGCCTTGCTCGACCGCCGCCATCACGGGACGCAATCCCGCGCAGCCGACGATCGCCGCCATCGTCAGGTCCGCGCCGCTGCTGGCCGCGTCGCACACCGCCTGAGCGCCGCCGGCGACCGCGACACGGCTACCCGCCAGCGCCTCCTCGAGCGCCGGCAGACAAGCTTCATCCGCCACTACCGCCAATTCGGCGTTGGTTCTTATCGCCGCCGCCGCCAGCCCCTGGACATCGCCATTGGCGGTCAGCGCCCTGATACGGAAATCGCCCGGTGCGCGCTCGATCAAATCGAGCGTCGAGGTGCCGACCGACCCGGTTGCGCCGAGGATCGTAACGGTCTTCACAGCAGCCCAAGCAGTTTGGGGAGCACGACCACCAGCAACGCCGCGGCGGGGGCGACCGGCACGACGCCGTCGAGCCGATCGAGCACGCCGCCGTGCCCGGGAAGAAGTGTGCCGCTGTCCTTTGCGCCCGCGCGGCGCTTGAGCCAGCTCTCGAACAGGTCCCCGCATTGCGCGAGCACTGCGAGGAACGGCGTCGCCAACACCGCGGTTTTGCCGAGCCCGTAGGCGTAATGCATTGCGACCGCGAACAGGGTCGCCGAGATCATCCCGCCGATCAGCCCCGCCCACGTCTTGTTCGGGCTGACCATCGGCGCCAGTTTCGGCCCACCGATCAAGCGGCCCGCGAAATACGCGCCGATGTCGCACGCCCAAACCAGCGCCAGCGTCCACAAAGTGTAGACCAGGCCGATGTCCTTCTGCTGCCGGATCAGCAGCAGGGCAAGGATCGGCACCGCGACATAGACTACGCCCCACGCCAGCCAGGCGCGCCGCGTCGTCGCGCCGACGAAGAAGAACGCCGCGCCGATCAGCCCCACCGCGACGAACCCCGGCCCTGCGCCGATCATCGGCGCCATGATCGCGAGCGGCACGACCAGCGCGTACAGCGCAAGCCGCTTGTGCCCGGGCGACGCGGCGACGAGATCGGCCCATTCGGCCATCATCACCATCCCCAGCGCCACCGCGAGCACCCACAAAAACAGCCCGCCGAACACGATCGCGGCGAGCGCCATCGCGATCAGCCCCACTGCTGTAACGACGCGGACCGCCAGATCCGACGGCCGCTTGGGCACAGAAGTGTTGCTCACAGGCCTCCGAAACGTCGCTGGCGCCGTCCGAACGCGGCGATCGCCTCCGCCAACGTTTCGGCGTCGAAATCGGGCCATAACGTTTCGACGAACAGCAATTCGGCATAGGCCGCTTGCCACAGCAGGAAGTTCGACAGCCGCTGTTCGCCCGATGTACGGATCAGCAGGTCGAGCGGCGGCAGGTCATGCGTTTCGAGCAGGCTTTCGATTGCGCCAGTATCAATGCCGTCGATGGTCATCTCGCCGTCGCGCACGCGCCGCGCCAATTCCTGGGCCGCGGCCGCCAGTTCGGCCAGGTCGCTTTTGATGAAGTGCCGCAACAGACCCATCAGGTCGCCGACCTCTTCCTCGGGCCGCCGCCAATTCTCGGACGAAAAGGCGTAGAGCGTCAGCGCCTCGATCCCCATGGCGCGCGCGGCGCGCGTGACCTTGCGGACGGCCTCCACGCCCATTTTGTGTCCGGCGAGTCGCGGCAAATGGCGCTTCTTTGCCCAGCGGCCCTTGCCGTCCATGATGATCGCGACGTGTTTGGGTATGCCAAAACCGTGTGACCCCAGT
>JBDSED010000021.1:0-13033 GCA_039920225.1 Sphingomonas sp. | reverse complement strand
CCGGATGGCAACAAGCTTTGCGCAATCTATCGCGCGGCATGATTCTCGAAACGCTGTCGGCGCAACGTTGCTTCGGCGGCGTCCAGGGCATCTATCGCCACCAGTCCGTCGAAACGCGCACGCCGATGCGATTCGCGGTCTTTGTCCCGCCGGGAAATGGGCCGTTTCCGGTCTTATGGTTCCTCGTCGGGCTGACCTGCACCGAGGAGAATTTCGTCACCAAGGCGGGCGCGCAACGTGCGGCGGCCGAACACGGTGTGATGTTGGTCGCGCCGGACACCAGCCCCCGCGGGCCCGACGTGCCCGACGACGACGCATATGATTTTGGCCAGGGCGCCGGTTTCTATGTCGATGCGACCGAAGCGCCGTGGGCGGCCAATTTCCGCATGCGGGCATATATCGAGGACGAACTCCCAGCGCTGGTCGCAGCGACGCTGCCTGCCGATATGGCGCGCCAGGGGATCACCGGGCATTCGATGGGCGGCCACGGCGCCTTGACAATTGCGCTGCGCAATCCAGCGCGGTTCAGAA
The DNA here is from genome assembly GCA_039920225.1 of Sphingomonas sp. Lineage (GTDB taxonomy): Bacteria > Pseudomonadota > Alphaproteobacteria > Sphingomonadales > Sphingomonadaceae > Sphingomonas. Next base: position 12,502 of record JBDSED010000021.1, on the reverse strand, counting down.
GCGTGTCGGCGTTCGCCCCGATCGTGTCGCCGCTCCACTGTCCGTGGGGCGAGAAGGCGCTGACCGGCTACCTTGGCGCCGATCGTGCGGCGTGGCGCGCCTATGATGCCTGCGCGTTGATCGAGGGTGGCGCGCGCATGCGGGAAATTCTGATCGATCAAGGGGATGCCGACCAGTTCCTCAGCGAGCAACTGAACCCCGAGTTGCTCGCGAATGCCTGCCGTGAGGCGGGCATCGACCTGACGCTCAGGATGCAGCCGGGCTACGATCACAGCTATTATTTCATCGCGACGTTCATCGCGCATCACATCGCCTGGCACGCCGAGCGGCTCAAATAAAAAGCCCCGGCGGTTTTGCGCCGGGGCTCTCCACTATCGATAGATATAGGGTCTCGGCCAGCTCGCGCTAACCTAAGCTGACCGTATCAGAATTTGAACCGCACACTGCCGCCATAAGTCCGCGGCGGGCTTGGATAGGCCGACAGCGTACCGCTTTGCGCAACACCCGGGAAAATGACCGCATTGTATTTCGGTTCGGTAAGGTTGCGGCCCCACACGCTGATTTCGAACCCCTTGAAAATGTCAAACGCGACCGACGCGTTGAGGGATTCCGGCGACGCCTTGTATGGCAGGCCCTGAGCGATCTTGAACGCGCTATTGTGGGCGTAATCGACATGGAAGATCACTGCTTGCGCATTGCCGAACGGCACTGTGTAGGTGCCGCCGACCGCAACAGAGAACCTCGAGATGCCAGAGGGCGTGAGGCCCGTCAGGTTTGCCGAACCGACATTGTTGGTCGCCGGATTGAACGCCGACCCGCCGGTAAACAGATCGTATTTCGGATCGAGGTAGGTCAGCGATGCGGTAAAGTTCAAATTCTTGGTCGGCGACGCGGTCATGTCGAGCTCGATGCCCTTGGTCGATCGCTTTTCAGCGTTGCCAAGCACGAAGCCAGTGCCCTGGAAGACGTTGCTCTGGAAACCCTTCAGGATCTGCTTGAACACCGCGAGGTTGAATCCGAACCCGTCGAAATTGCCCTTGAGGCCGAATTCATAAACCTGCGCTTTTTCAGGACCGGCATAACGCGTGCCGGTCGTGAGATTGTTCACTGCTAGGCCGGCGGAGCGGATCAGCGAGGCAGCCGGGGCCGGGCTCTGTGCCGGTGAGCCGGGAATGAAGTCACTAGCGAATGGCCGACTGTCGAACGAGAGGTTGAACGACGACGCCTTGAACCCGGTCGCATAGCTCGCATAGGCGTTGATGTTCCGGTTGAACTTATAGGCGACCCGCAGCGTGTAGGAGAGATTGTCGTCCTTCGTCTTGCCGCTTTCGACCGCGTTAGGGTAATTGAGGAACGGCGGCAGGAATTGCAGCGGCCGCAGCGCGAGGAACGGGTTGAAAGTAGGATTGTTGGCGACCGATGCCGGAACGCCGGCGCGGACGCCTGCAAGCACAAGATCGATGCCCGAGAAGACATCGGTGGTGCTATCGTTGGTCGCCACTTTCTTGTGATCAACGGTATAGTTGAATCCGCCGGTAAGCGTCAGCCCCTTGACCGGTTCGATATCGACTTGGCCGAAAATCGAGTAAGCGCGGTCGGCATAGTCATAATGCTCGAACCGCCCCTGACCCTGCGCGCCGAACGTTCCCGCGGGAGTAGTCGGGATCAGTGCACGCAGCGTGGGCTCCAGCGCGCTATACTGCCCGCCGCTCAGCGCGTTAGCATAATTCTTGAAATCGCGTCCGAACGTCAACGATCCGTCGCTGAGGATGTCTTCCTTGAAGTAAAAGCCACCAATCAGGAAATTGAAAATCCCGTCGAAGTTCGTGGCAAGACGGACTTCTTGCGTATAGGTATCGATCTTCGTAGTGAGCTGGTTCGAGCCGATTAAGTCGGCGCTAGTGAAATCCGAATCCGCGTTCGTCGTGGTCGTCACTCGGCGGTACGAACTGATGCTGGTCAGCGAGATTTGATTGGTCAGCGCATAATCGATCTGACCGGAGAAGCCATAATTGTCGATCTTCGTGGTCGACGGAAAATTTGCGAAACTGTCATAGGAGAATCGCTGGTTCGAATTGACCCGACCGCCTACCGCCCGCACCGCAGCGCCGGTCGGTCCGTCGAACAGGTTGGCCACCGTGCAGCATATTTCGTCGATGACGTCGTAATCGCCGATCAGGCGGATCTTGAAGTCCGCGCTGGGTTCGAACAACAATTGCGCCCGCACGCCGTAACGATTGCGATCGTTGCCCTTGATGCCCAGGTTCGTATAGGTCGCATAGCCGTCACGCTTGTTGTAGTTGCCGGCGAGGCTGAACGCGACCGTTTCGGCGATCGGGCCGGTAATGTTACCCTTGAGCACGATGGCGTTGTAATTGCCGTAACCGGCCTCTGCGCTGCCGCCGAATTCGAACTTGGGCACTTCGGTGACGATACTGATGATACCGGCGGACGCGTTCTTGCCGAACAGGGTGGATTGTGGCCCGCGCAGCACTTCGACGCGCTGGATATTGGGCAGATCGCCGATCTGGGCGGCCGAGCGCGAGCGATACACGCCGTCGATATACACGCCGACCGAGGGTTCGATGCCGATATTGTTGGCGCCGTTGCCGAAGCCACGGATGATGAAGTCGGTATTCGCCGAACTCTGCAGCTGGCCGACCTTGAGCGACGGAACGAGCGTCTGCAGGTCGATGAGGTCGCGTACCTGCGAGCGTTCGATCTGCGCGGCTGTCGCCACGGCAACCGAGATCGGCGTATCCTGCAGCGTCTGCGCACGCTTCGTCGCGGTTACGACGATGTCGTTGTCGGACGCGATGCCGTCGTCCTGGCTGTCCGCGGCAGCCACAGGGGCCGTCGTCGGTGCGGTTTGCGCAACGGCCGGCGTGGCGGCGATCAGTACGATCGCCGACGCGGCGAGAAGCTCGAACTTCTTCATGGTAACATCCCCTCTGCGGGCGCCGCCGATCTATGGGTCGGTTGGCGCGGTTCCTAACCTGTATGAGTTAAACCTAGGAGGCTTAAACTTGCGCCGTCAATGGGCTAGAGGGCATGAAAATTGCGGGCTTCGGCGGCTGTTGCTCAAAGGAAACAGTCGTCTCGCCCGCAATCGGTACCGACAACGCGGCCTTGCCGTAGCGTCATAGCGCGGGGAAGGCTTGATTGGATCAAATGCACGATCACGAAGAGGACTTGAACGACGGTGATCTTGTCGCGTCATCGCCCAAGATTCCCGTGCCCGATGAAGTTGCAAAAGCGGTCGAAACGCTGATTCGGTGGGCTGGGGACGACCCCCGTCGCGAAGGCCTTCTCGACACGCCGTTGCGCGTCGCGCGCGCGTGGAAGGAATATTGCGCGGGCTATGGCGACGACCCGGCGCGGCACCTGTCGCGCGTGTTCGAGGAAGTCGGCGGCTACGACGAGATTGTCCTGCTCAAGGACATTCCGTTCCAGTCGCATTGCGAGCACCACATGGCGCCAATCATCGGCAAGGCGCACATCGCGTATCTGCCCAAGAATCACGTGGTGGGCATTTCGAAGCTCGCGCGCGTGCTCCACGGGTTCGCGCGGCGGCTGCAGGTGCAGGAACGCCTGACCGCGGAAGTCGCCGACTGCATCTGGAATGGCCTCAAGCCGCAAGGCGTCGCGGTAGTGATCGAAGCGACGCACGCCTGCATGACTGCGCGTGGCGTGCGCACGCCCGGCGTCGGCATGGTCACCAGCCGCATGATGGGCGTCTTCCGTGAGGACGAGCGCAGCCGGCGCGAGGTATTGGCGCTGATGGACATGCAGGACCGCGGGTGACGCGCACCGTTCTGGTCACCGGCGGGTCGCGGCGGATCGGTGCCGCGATCGTCCGCGGCTTGGCGGGGGCGGGGCATCGCGTCGTCATCCACCATCACCAGCCGCACGACGACGATGCGATGGCGTTGGCGCACAACCTGGATCCGGTGGGCGAGCGTATCGCGACGGTGGCGGGCGATCTGACCGACCCCGGCGCGATCTTTCGTGCGGCGCGGGAGGCAATGCACGGGACGATCGACGGGCTGGTCAATTGCGCGTCGGTGTTCGAATTCGACCGGCCGCCCGATTTCGATCCGGCGTTGTTGGCGAGGCTGACGACGACCAACCTGTCTGCGCCGGTCGCGCTGGGGTGCGAGCTGGCAAGGCAGGACGGGCTGGATGACGGCGCGGTGGTCAATCTGCTCGATCAGAAGGTCGCCAACCTCAACCCAGATTTCTTCAGCTATACCTGCACCAAGATCGCGCTCGAGGGCGCGACGACGATGCTCGCCCAGGCGCTTGCGCCCAGGGTACGGGTCAATGCAGTGTCGCCCGGCCTGACGCTGCCCAGTGGCGATCAGAGCGATGCAGAGTTTGCGGCGGTCGCGGGGCAGAACCTGCTCTGCCGCCCGGTGCCAATCGAGGAGATCGCCCGCGCGGTCGAATACCTGCTGACTGCGCCAGGCATTACCGGCCACAACCTGTTCGTCGATAACGGCCAGCGCTTCCTCAAGCGCGATGGCGACGTTATGTTCTCCACGCCGGGCCGCCGAGATGGCTGAGGTGAGCTACATGATCCGGCTCGACCAGCTCGAATTGCGGATGGGGCTGGGCATCCACGCTGAAGAACTCGCCGGTCCGCAGCGCGTGCTGGTGTCGGTCGCGATGACCTGCGCCTATCCCGCGCCGCCCGAGGACCGGATCGACGCGGTGGTCGATTACGACCGCGTGCGCGCCGGCATCCACGCGATCGCCGCGAGCGGGCACGTCATGCTGCAGGAAGTGCTGTGCGACCGCATCTCCACCTTGTGCCTGGCCGACAGCCGGGTGGTCGAGGTAACGGTGCGCTCGACCAAGCCCGACATCTATCCCGACGCGCAGATCGGGTGCGAAGTGACGAGAAGGAGAGGGGAATGACGTTGTCGCTCTATGGCGCAGTAGTGCCGAACTACATCCAGATCCTACGCGCGGTCGCGGGGCTGCTCGACAAGGCGGAGCCGCATTGCGCGGACACGGGCTGCAATCCCGACGACTTGCTCAAGGCGAAGCTTGCCGAGGACATGCTGCCGTTCGGTTATCAGGTGAAATCGTGTTGCGCACACTCGATCGGCGCGATCGAGGGGGTGCGGGCGGGTGTCTTCTCCCCCGACATGACGCCGTGGCCGACGACGTTCGAAGGGCTGCGGGGTGCGGTCGAAAAAGCGCTGGCCGCGGTCGAGGCGCTGAACCCCGACGAGGTCAACGGTTTCGTCGGGCAAGACATGCGTTTCGAGATGGGCGAAATGAAGATGCCCTTCACCGCCGAGGATTTCCTGCTCTCTTTCTCGCAGCCGAACTTCTATTTTCACGCGACGACGACTTATGACATCTTGCGATGGAAAGGCGTGAAGCTGGGTAAGCGTGACTTCATGGGTCGTCCGCGCCTCAAGCTTTAGGCGCGGTTCGCCGCGCTCAACACCGCGCGCACGCTGGCGGTGGCGACGTCCTCGTCGATCCCGACGCCCCATACGGCTGCGCCGTCGCCAGTGTGGCATTCCACGTATGCTGCCGCCTGCACGTCGGTGCCGTGGCCGATCGCGTGTTCGACGTAGTCGACGACCCCGAGGTCGATCCCGAACCCGTCGCGGATGCCCGCGAGCACACTGGAGATCAGTCCGTTGCCGCGCCCGCTTACGGATCGCACAGCGCCGCCCTCGGCAATGCTGCCGGCGAAGATGCGATCGCCGTTGGGCGCGCGGGTTTCGTCATAGGCTTGCAGCTTGAGCCGGTCCCAGTCGCCCGACAGATAGGTCCGCTCGAACAGCCGCCAGATATCGTCGGCGTTGAGTTCGCGGCTGGTCTGGTCGGCGAAGCTCTGGACATGGCGCGAGAAGTCGGCCTGGAGCCGCTTGGGCAGTCGCAATCCCTTGTCCTGTTCGAGCACCCAGGCGACGCCGCCCTTGCCCGACTGCGAATTGACCCGGATCACCGCCTCGTAGCTGCGGCCGAGATCGGCGGGGTCGATCGGCAGGTAGGGGACTTCCCAGAAGTCGTCGTTCTGGCGTTCTCGCGCGGCGAATCCCTTCTTGATGGCGTCCTGATGCGACCCCGAAAACGAGGTGTAGACCAACTCGCCGGCATAAGCGTGGCGCGGATGGACGGGCAGGTTGGTGCAGTATTCGACGGTCTTGATCAGCCCGTCGATGTCGGAGAAATCCAGGCCCGGATCAACGCCTTGCGTATACATGTTGAGCGCGACCGTGACCAAGTCGCAATTGCCTGTGCGCTCGCCATTGCCGAGCAAGCAGCCCTCGACGCGATCGGCGCCCGCCATCAGTCCCAGTTCCGCCGCCGCGACCCCGGTGCCGCGATCGTTGTGCGTGTGCAGGCTGATCACCACAGCGTCGCGATTGGGGATGTGCCGCCCGAAATATTCGATCTGGTCGGCATAGACGTTGGGCGTCGCACACTCGACCGTTGCAGGCAGGTTGAAGATGATTGGCTTGGTCGCGGTCGGCTGGAGCACCTGCATCACCGCGGCGCAGACCTCGACCGAAAAGTCGATTTCGGCGGTGGAGAAGGTTTCGGGGGAATATTCGAAGCGCCAGTCGGTGTCGGGCTGCGCCGCCGCGCAGTCGCGCAGGATCTTCGCGCCATCTACCGCGATCTGGCGGATCTCGTCCTTCGACATGCCGAACACGATCTTGCGCCATGCCGGCGACACCGCGTTGTAAAGATGGACGATCGCGGTGGGCGCGCCGCGCAGGCTCTCGAACGTCGTCTCGATCAAGTCGCGGCGCGCTTGCGTCAGCACCTGCACCGTCACGTCGTCGGGGACGCGGCCCGAGCGCACGAGGTTCTGGATATAGTCGAAATCGGTCGCGCCGCTTGCGGGGAAGCCGACCTCGATTTCCTTGATGCCGGTGCGGACGATCAGGTCGAAGAACCGCGTCTTCTTCTCGGCGTCCATCGGGTCGATCAGCGCCTGGTTGCCGTCGCGCATGTCGGTCGACAGCCAGCGCGGTGGCTGCGTGATGGTTCGGCTCGGCCATTGCCGGTCGGGCAGGTCGATGGTCGGGAACGGGCGGTATTTGGTCGATGGATCGCGCAGCATGGCTCTTCTCGTCTGGGTCAGGCGGGGAGGGTCAGCCCTTAGGCGCGACGTGCGCTCGGCGAGCACACGAAGTGATGACCGCGCCTAAGGGCGCGTAAGTCGCAGGGTAAGGCCGAGCGCGATCGTCATTACGGACCAAGCGTTAGCGCGGCACGGTAAACAAAGTCCAGTGCCATCGCGGGTTAATCGAGCGCAAGGTAATCGGTCGCGATGTATGGCAAAAGGGCTAGCCTACGGGAGAGTTCGACGTGCGTCAGGTCATTTATCGAAGTATTACCACCGCCACCAGCGGCCGGGCGGCCGACGACATTCCGGCGATCGTGCAGGACGCGCTGGCGCGCAACGGGCTCGAGGGAATTACCGGGCTCTTGTATTGCGAGGACAATTGCTTCCTCCAGGTAATCGAGGGGCACGACGACAGCGTCGACGAGTTGCTCGATCGGCTCGAGGCCGACACGCGGCATCGCAACTTGCGGATATTGACGGACCGCCAGATTGGAGCGCGCGAGTTCGGCGACTGGACGATGGCGTATCGCGATCGGCGCGAAAGCATCGATGATTTCGACGACCGGCTGCGCGTGCTGCTCGCGGGCGTTTCGCGCGAGACGGCAGACTATTTCCGCGCGCTGGCGCCCGCCTAGCCGCCGAACAAATTGTCGATCGGGCTGCGCGGCAGAAACCACAGGATCGCGACGAGCAATGCGCAGCCGATCCCCAGCCAGGGCGAGACGAAACTCAACGGCACGCCGATGATGTAGATTGCGGTCGCGACGATCGCCTTGCGCATCGTCTGGCGATGATAGGTCTCCGCCACCGTCGTCTTCGCTCCGGTGTCGCGGATAACGCGTTGCAACGGAATATACGACCAGGATGGCAGCAGCATCGTCGCCAAATAGAGCAGGGTCGCGTCACGGCTGAAATGCTGTGTGCCGAGATATGCGGTCGAAAACGGGATCAGCGACAGTGCGAACAGCAGGAACAGGTTAAACCAGACCAATGCATTGCTGACGTGCTTGGCGTGGCTGAACAGCCGGTGGTGGTTGACCCAATAGATACCGACATACGCAAAGCTGATCGCGTAGGCGAGCAACGTCGGCCATAACCGCCAGAGATGATCGACGCCCGGTTCCTCGGGCGCCTTTAGTTCGAGCACCATGATCGTGATGATGATTGCGATGACGCCGTCGGAAAACGCCTCGACTCGGCCGACGCCGGGCTGACCTTCGGCGTTCGCGTCCTCGCTCATTCGGCGGTGAATCCGGCGTTGATCGTCAGGTCCACCTTGTCCGACACCAGTGGAATACTATCGGACAGGCCGAAGTCGCTGCGCTTCACGCTGACGGTCGCCGCAAAGCCGATCGCGTCCTTCTTGTCGCCCCAGAACTCCTGGCCGGCGCCGACGAAGCGCGCGTGGAGGATGACTGCTTTGGTCACGCCCCGGATCGTCAGATTGCCGGTGATGTTCGCCGTGGATGCGCCGGTCTTGGTCACGCGGGTTGATACGAACGTCGCAGTGGGGAACTTGGCGGCGTCGAACAAGTTGGCGGCCCCGAGATGAGTGTCGAGCTCGCCGACGGTCGTCCGTACCTTGTCGATGGGGAATGTCACTTCGACCTTCGAATTTCCGGGCACCTTGGTATCGAGCATCAAACTGCCGGTCGGATTGGTGAACTGGCCGGTATATTCGGTGAAGCCAAGGTGATTGACCGTGAACAGCACCTGCGTGTGGAACGGATCGATCTTGTATTTGCCCGATTTCGCCAGCTTCGGATCGAACCTACCCGGCGCTTCGGCGGGTAACGTCATCTGAGCGACGACTGGGGCGGCCAACCCGGCAACGGTGAGGAAGGCAAGGGCGGCAAAGCGGCGCATCATCCATCTCCTTATGGTGCGGTGCCTGCAGCGTAGTCGCGCATTCCTTGTTCGTCATCCCCGCGAAAGCGGGGACCGAGCTTCTTCTGTTGCTAAGGTAGCTGGGCCCCCGCTTTCGCGGGGATGACGGCAAAGGTGTCAGTTCCTGTCTTTATCCACCAGCTTGTTCGCCCCGATCCACGGCATCATCGCGCGCAACTCGGCGCCGACCTTCTCGATCGGGTGCGCGGCGGCCGCCTTGCGCGCGGCCTTCAGCTCGGGTTGGCCGGCGCGGTTGTCGAGCACGAAGTTCTTGACGAACCGCCCCGACTGGATGTCCGCGAGGACGCGCTTCATCTCGGCCTTGGTCTCGTCGGTGATGATCCGCGGGCCAGTGGTGATGTCGCCATATTCGGCAGTGTTGGAGATCGAATAGCGCATGTTAGCGATGCCGCCTTCGTAGAGCAGATCGACGATCAGCTTGGTTTCGTGGAGGCACTCGAAATAGGCCATCTCGGGGGCGTAGCCAGCCTCGGTCAGCGTCTCGAACCCGGCCTGGATCAGATGCGTGATGCCGCCGCACAGCACCGCTTGCTCGCCGAAAAGATCGGTCTCGCATTCCTCGCGAAAATTGGTTTCGATGATCCCGGAACGCCCGCCGCCGACACCCGAAGCATAAGCCAGCGCGACATCATGGGCGTTGCCGCTGGCGTCCTGGTGCACAGCGATCAGGCAGGGCACGCCACCGCCGCGGACATATTCGCTGCGCACGGTATGACCGGGGCCCTTGGGCGCGATCATGATCACGTCGATGTCCGCAGGCGGCTCGATCAGCCCGAAATGCACGTTGAGGCCGTGCGCGAACGCGATCGCCGCGCCGGGCTTCATGTTGCCGTTCAGGTCGTTCTCCCAGATCGCCGCCTGGTGCTCGTCGGGGGCGAGGATCATCAGAATGTCGGCCCAAGCCGCGGCGTCCTTGTTCGATTTGACCGCGAAACCGGCGTCGATCGCTTTCTTCGCGGTCGCCGAGCCTTCGCGCAGCGCGATCGCGATGTCCTTGACGCCGCTGTCGCGCAGGTTCTGGGCATGTGCATGGCCCTGCGAGCCGTAGCCGACGATCGCGATCTTCTTGGTGGTGATCAGGTTCAGATCGGCATCGCGATCGTAATAGACACGCATTGGCTTCCCTTTCTTTCCTCTCCCCTTGTGGGAGAGGATACGGAGACTTGCCGGCTTGCCGGCTAGTCGAAGTTGGTGAGGGGGCTGATGAGCGTGAACGGTTTCCCCCTCACCCTCCCACCGGCTCCGCCGGCGGGCCCCTGCCTCTCCCACAAGGGGAGAGGGGTTTACGTTACGCCGCCTCTTTCCCCCGCGAAATGGCGACGATGCCGGTGCGCGCGACTTCGATCAGGCCCACTTCGCGCATCAGCTCGACGAACTTGTCGATCTTCTCGGTCCCGCCGGTCACTTCGAACACGAAGCTCGACGTCGTCGCATCGACCACGCGGGCGCGATAGACATCGGCGAGCCGCAGCGCTTCGATCCGGTGGTCGCCGGTGCCGCGGACTTTGACCAGCGCCAGCTCGCGCTCGACGTGGTCGCCCTCGGCGGTCAAGTCGTGGACTTTATGGACCGGCACCAGCCTATCGAGCTGCGCGACGATCTGTTCGAGCACGTGCGGGCTCGCCGAGGTAACGATGGTGATGCGGCTGACCGACTTGTCTTCGGTGATCTCGCTCACCGTCAGGCTCTCGATATTATAGCCGCGCGCGGTGAACAGCCCGGCGATCCGCGCCAGGATGCCCGGCTCGTTGTCGACGATCACCGCCAGCGTGTGGCGTTCGGTGGCTTCTTCCTTGATCCGCATCACACCAGCGCCTTGGCTTCGTCGTCCATCGTGCCGGAGACTTCGTTGGCCTGAAGGATCATTTCGGTGTGCGCCGCGCCCGACGGGATCATCGGGAAGCAATTGGCGAGTTTCGACACGCGGCAATCGACCATCACCGGGCCGTCATAGGCCAGCATGTCCGCTATGCCGCCGTCGAGCTGGTCGCGCATGTCGATGCGGATGCCCTTCCAGCCATACGCCTCCGCCAGCTTGACGAAATCGGGCAGCGCGTCGCTGTAACTCGACGAATAGCGGCTCTCGTAGGTCAGTTCCTGCCACTGGCGGACCATCCCCATATATTCGTTGTTGAGGATGAAAATCTTGACCGGCAGGCGGTATTGCGTCGCGGTCGCCAGCTCCTGGATGTTCATCTGAATCGAGGCTTCGCCGGCGATGTCGATCACCAGCGCGTTGGGATTGCCGAGTTGCGCGCCGATCGCGGCGGGCAGGCCGTAGCCCATCGTGCCGAGACCGCCCGAGGTGAGCCATTTGTTCGGCGCCTCGAACGCGTAATGCTGCGCGGCCCACATCTGGTGCTGGCCGACCTCCGTCGTGATGATTGGCGATTGCTTATGAGTCGCCTCCCACAGCGCGCGGATCGCGCGTTGCGGCATGATCGCCTTGGGATCGGTCTCGGGAAAATCGAGGCTTTTGACCGCGCGCCAGCCGTGGATGCGCCGCCACCATTCGGCGGTGTCGGGCTTGGGATGCTGCCGCGCTTTCCAGATGCGGACCATGTCCTCGAGCGCGTGGCCGACATCGGCGACCACCGCGAGATCGATCCGCACGGTCTTGTTGATGCTGGAGCGGTCGATATCGACATGCACCTTGCGCGCGTTAGGGGCGAAGGCGTCGAGCCGGCCGGTGACGCGATCGTCGAACCGCGCGCCGAGCGCGACGATCAGATCGGCCTGGTTCATCGCCCAATTGGCCTCGTACGTTCCGTGCATGCCGAGCATGCCGAGCCATTGCTCGGATGAGGCCGGGAAGGCGCCGAGGCCCATCAAGGTCGACGTGACAGGCGCGCCGGTGATCCGGGCCAGTTCGCGCAGCAATTGCGACGCGCCGGGGCCCGAATTGATGATCCCGCCGCCGGTGTAGAGGATCGGGCGCTCCGCCGCGGCGAGCATATCGACGACTTGCTCGATCAGCGCAGGATCGGCCTTGACCTGCGGGCGATAGGTCTTGTGCTGGATCGGACCGGGCTTGGTGTATTTGGCGGTCGCGACCTGGACGTCCTTGGGGATGTCGACGACCACAGGGCCGGGGCGGCCCGAGGTGGCGATATGGAACGCCTCATGGATCGTCGCGCCGAGTTTGGCGGGATCCTTCACGAGGTAATTGTGCTTCGAACAATGCCGCGTGATGCCGACCGTATCGGCCTCCTGAAACGCGTCGGTGCCGATCAACGCGGTTGGCACCTGCCCGGTGATGACCACCATCGGGATCGAATCCATCAGCGCGTCGGTGATCCCGGTGACCGCGTTGGTCGCGCCCGGGCCGGAGGTGACGAGCACCACGCCGGGTTTGCCGGTCGAGCGCGCATAGCCCTCCGCCGCATGCGTCGCCGCCTGTTCGTGCCGGACCAGAATGTGGCGGATGCGCTTCTGCTTGAACAGCGCGTCATAGATCGGGAGCACCGCGCCGCCGGGATAGCCGAACACGAC
>JBDSED010000020.1:0-11777 GCA_039920225.1 Sphingomonas sp. | reverse complement strand
ACTCCCCCACCCGACCGCCCAATCAGGACAGTCTATGGGCGGTCGGGTGGGGGAGTGGGCCGGTGCCGCTTTGATTCAGCGTCGCTGGATCGACCGGTAATTCCTTTCCATCGCCGCGTTCGCCGATTAGCAGCCGATTTCGATGGCGCTGATCGACTCCTTCTTCGCCCGCGTATTCAAGCGGGGCACGCTCAAGGTCACCTATGCCGACGGCTCGACCAAGAGCTTTGGGACGCCCGACCCCGAATTTCCCGATATCGCGATCCGTTTCATTGACGCGGGTGCGTCGGGTGCGATCGTCCGTAACCCGTCGCTGGGCGTGGCCGAGGCATTTATCGACGGCCGTGTGGTGATCGAGCAGGGCGACATTATGGGATTGGTGGCGTTGGCCAACGCCAACAATCGCTGGGAGGCGGCGACCGGGGCGTTGATGCCCAGCCCTGCAGCGCGGTCGCTGGTGTGGGTCAAGCGCAAGCTCGACCAGTTCAACCGCACGCGCGTGTCGCGCCAGAACGTCAAGCACCACTACGATATCGGCAACGACTTCTACGATCTCTTCCTCGACGCCGACCGCCAATATAGCTGCGCCTATTTTCTCGATTCCGACAACGAGACGCTCGAGCAGGCGCAACTCGACAAGAAGGCGCATATCGCCGCCAAGCTGGCACTGAAACCCGGCATGCGCGTGCTCGACATCGGCTGCGGCTGGGGCGGGATGGCGCTATATCTCCACCAGACATACGGTGTCGACGTTCTCGGCGTCACGCTGAGCGACGAGCAGATCAAGACGGCCCGGCAGCGGGCGGCGGATGCCGGCGTGGCCGATCACGTCAAGTTCGAGCTGATCGATTATCGCAACCAGACGGGCACGTTCGACCGCATCGTCTCGGTCGGCATGTTCGAACATGTCGGCCCGCCGCAATACCGCACCTTCTTCAAGAAATGCCGCGACCTGCTGACCGAGGACGGCGTGATGCTGATCCACACGATTGGCCGGGCGGGCGCCCCGGGGGTGACCGACGAATTTACCGCGCGCTACATCTTCCCTGGCGGCTACATCCCGGCGCTATCCGAAATCGCGCGTGGGTATGAAGGCCTGCGTTATTTTATGACTGATTGCGAGGTGCTGCGGCTGCACTATGCATACACGCTGCAGGCCTGGTACGACCGCGCCACGGCGAACAAGGACAAGATCGTCGCGATGTACGACGAAAAGTTCTTCCGGATGTGGACCTTTTACCTCGCCGGGTCGTGCGTCAGCTTCCGCTATGGCGGGATGGTCAACTACCAGTTGCAATTCACGCGCAACCGCCACGCGCTGCCAATCACGCGCGATTATATGATCGAGGAAGAGCGGCGCATTGCCGGGAAGGCTTAGTCGGGATAGCGCCGGTTCATCTCGTCCCAGCTCGCTCGGACGATCCGCGCGAGCACGTCCATGTCCACATCGGCGAGCTTCCTGACATAGAGGCACACCTTCCCGGTCCGATGCTTGCCGAGCTGCGCGAGGTCGGCGTCGAGCCCGGGCCGGTCGGCGAGCACATAGAGCACCAGCTCGGTTTTGCGCGGGCTGAACCCCATCCGGCACGCCTCGCCACCCCGGCCGCTGTCATACTGGTAGCGGTAGCTCCCATAGCCGATGATCGTTGACCCCCACATGGCCGGCGCGAGTCCCGTCACGCGGCGCATCATCGCATCGACCGTCTTGCCGTCGGCGCGGCGCACCGGATCGGGCACCGCATCGAGGAAATCATCGACGCTGACGTTGGTCGGTTTGGTCTTGGTCTCCGCCATGCGCCCCTCCTCGACGACCGACTCGGTTGCGAAGCGGTCGCCGTGACCTTAATGCCCCGCGCCATGAGCGAAAACATCAACCGCACCGCCGGCGACGCCGGCATCAACCGCGTCGTCCTGGCTTACTCCGGCGGGCTCGACACCTCGGTCATCCTCAAATGGCTCCAGCAGACCTATAAGTGCGAGGTCGTGACCTTCACTGCCGATCTCGGCCAGGGCGAGGAGCTCGAGCCGGCGCGCAAGAAAGCCGAGATGGCCGGGGTCAAGCCGGAACACATCTTCATCGACGATCTCAAGGAAGAGTTCGTCCGCGATTACGTGTTCCCGATGATGCGCGCGAATGCACTGTATGAGGGGCTGTATCTACTCGGCACGTCGATCGCTCGGCCGCTGATCGCCAAGCGTCAGATCGAGATTGCCAAGCTCGTCAACGCCGACGCGGTCAGCCACGGCGCGACCGGCAAGGGCAACGACCAGGTCCGCTTCGAACTTGGCTATTACGCGCTTGCCCCCGACATCAAGGTAATCGCGCCGTGGCGCGAATGGGACCTGACCAGCCGGACGCGATTGATCGAGTTCGCCGAGCAGCATCAGATCCCGGTGAGCAAGGACAAGCGCGGCGAGGCGCCGTTCTCGACAGACGCGAACCTTCTGCACACCTCGTCCGAGGGCAAGGTGCTCGAGGACCCGTGGGATGAGGTGCCCGATTATGTCTATTCGCGCACGGTCAATCCCGAAGACGCACCCGACCAGCCCGAGGTGATCACGATCGATTTCGAGCGCGGCGACGGCGTGGCGCTCAACGGCGAGGCGATGAGTCCCGCGACGTTGCTCGCGGCGCTCAACGAGCTTGGCCGCAAGCACGGCATCGGCCGGCTCGACCTGGTCGAGAACCGCTTCGTCGGCATGAAATCGCGCGGCATGTATGAGACGCCGGGCGGCACGATCTATCACTTGGCGCATCGCGGGATCGAACAGATCACGCTCGATCGCGGCGCCGCGCACCTCAAGGACGAGCTGATGCCGCGCTATGCGGAACTGCTCTACAACGGCTTCTGGTTCTCGCCCGAACGCGAAATGCTCCAGGCGGCGATCGACCACAGCCAGGAAAAGGTCGCGGGAACGGTGCGGCTCAAGCTCTACAAGGGCAGCGTGATCGTGACCGGGCGCAAGTCGCCTTATTCGCTCTACAGCGAGAAGGTCGTGACGTTCGAGGACGACCAGGGCGCCTATGATCAGCGCGACGCCGCGGGGTTCATCAAGCTCAATGCACTGCGGCTGCGGCTGCTCGGGCGGCGCGATCGTTAGAGACTGTTAACCAAATCGCGGCATGCCGTTTCCAAGAAGGGGAAATGTCATGCTCGGGGCGATTCACGAGAAATTGGTATTCGGTCGGCGGATTCGCCGGCTGGCCGCGGCGGTCGTCGATCGGCTGCCGGCCAATGCCCGCGTGCTCGACGTCGGATGCGGCAGCGGCGACTTGGCCGCGCTGATCATGCGGCTGCGGCCCGATGTGGCGATCGAGGGGATCGACGTCCTGGTTCGCCCCGATACGGCCATCGTCGTCCACGCCTATGACGGCGCGCACATTCCGTTTCCCGACGGATCGTTCGACGCGGCGATCGTCATCGATGTGTTGCACCATACCGACGACCCGCAGGCGGTGCTGGCGGAAATAGCCCGCGTCGCGCCGATCGTGATCATCAAGGACCATTTGCGCGACGGTCTGCTCGCCAACACGACGCTGCGCTTCATGGACTGGGTCGGCAACGCCGCGCATGGCGTGCGACTGCCGTACAACTACCTGTCGCGCCGCGAATGGTCGCGAATTTGGCAGGACCTCGGTTTGCGGACCAGCGCGTTCGCGACGCACTTGTCGCTCTATCCCCGCCCGGCGTCGTGGCTGTTCGACCGCGGGCTGCATTTCGTGACGATCCTGTCACGCTGAAGCGCTCCGTTTTAGTCGCGGCGGCTGTCGATCAGCCCGATCAGGAAGCTGGAGAACAGCGTCTGGATACCCAGCACGCTCGCCAGCATTGCAGGAATAGCGAGCCGCATCAGGTGGATCGGCTCCATACCGCCGAAACCGGTCTGCATCCACGCGCCGAACAGCCCGACCGAAACCGCCATCCCCAGCGCAAATAGCCCGCCGCCCAGAATACAGCCGCGTTCGACGCTGAACAGGCGGCGGAACCGCTCGACCGACCGGCTCGCGGGCCACAGTCCGTCGGCAACGCCGTACAGGCGGGCGAGGATGCCGAACCCGACCAACTGAGCGCCGAGCAACGTCAGCATCGCGGCGAACAGCATCGTGGTGGCGCTGAATTCGATCCCGAGAAAGTCGATGCTGCCGGTCGCCAGGACGGCGACGCCGACCGAGCCAATGCCGGCGGCGGCCATCCCTGGGTATACGAACAACATGCGCGGCGCATGCGTCAGCAGAAACCGCAGATGTCGCCAGCCGTCGCGCCAGGTGCGCAGATGCGGCGGCCGGCTGCGGCCATCGGGCGACAGCGTGGTCGGCACTTCGCGAACGTCGAGGCGATGCATCATCGCCTTCACCACCATCTCGCTGGCGAACTCCATGCCTGACGAGCGCAGGTCGAGCGAAACGATCGCCGCGCGGTCGAAGCCGCGAAGGCCGCAATGAAAGTCGCGGACGTCGGACGAGAAGAAGCTGCGGCCGAGGAAGCTCAGCACCGGATTGCCCAGATAACGATGAAGCGGCGGCATCGCGCCGCGGGCGATCCCGCCGCGAAACCGGTTGCCCATGACCAGTTCGCCGCCGGCGCGAAGCGCCTCGACGAACGGCATCAGCGTGGCGAAGTCGTAGCTGTCGTCGGCGTCGCCCATGATGACAAAGCGCCCGCGCGCCGCGGCGATCCCGCCCATCAGCGCGGCGCCATAGCCCCGCGCCTCAACCCCGACGAGCCGCGCGCCCATTGCATTGGCGATCTGGCGCGACCCGTCGGTCGATCCGTTGTCGGCGATGATGACCTCGCCGCCGATCCCGCTCGCGGCAAGGAATCCCTGCGCCTTGCGGATGCAGATCGCGAGCGTCTCGGCCTCGTTCAGGCACGGCATTACGATCGACAGCTCGATGTCGGGCGCGTCCGCCTTGGCGCCGCCCGTTGCGGAGCTGGATAGCTGATGTGCGGCTGCCGTCGGCAAAGAAACTTCCCCCGTTGAGGAACGGGTAGCCGCCAACAATAAAAAGATGCTTAACCATTCCGCCCTAGGCACGTCCGGACGTTCCGGGGGCTTGCCGCATGTTTCATCAGCCGGTCGATGCGAAGCGCGTGCGGCGTCGTGCGCTCCGCACCGACGTGCTGCTCGCGATCGTGATCGCCGTCATCCTGTCGGTCGGCTGGGGCGTGGCGGACTGGGCGCGGCTGCGTCACATGATATTGCCCGACACCGACGATATGGTGCGGCTGGCGCAAGTCCGCGACTGGCTCGCCGGGCAGGCGACCAACGACTGGACGCAGTATCGCATCGCCCCGCCGGCCGGCGCGCCGATGCATTGGTCGCGGATCAACGATGTCGGGATCGCCGCGCTCATTCTCGCGATGACGCCGCTGGTCGGCCGGCATTATGCCGAATTGACCGCCGTGCTGCTCTATCCCGGGCTGCTGTTCGCCTGCGCGCTCTTTCTGTCGGCGCGGATCGGGCGACGGCTATGGGGCGCTGAAGGCGGGTCTGTCGCAGCGGTGCTGACCGCACTCGCCTACCCTGGGACGACGGTTTTCGTACCGGGGCGCATCGACCATCACGCGCTGCAAGTCGTGCTGGTTCAGCTTACTGCGCTCATGCTGATGCGCTCGCCCAGCCGCTTATCGGGCGGTATCGCGGGGCTAGCGGCCGCGCTCAGCCTGATCGTCGGACTCGAAACCGCGCCGCAGATCGTCGCCTTGCTCGCCGTCGGTTTCGCCCTGTGGGTAGTGCGGGGGGCGCGTGAGCGTGATCGGATGTTCGGGTTTGGCGCAGCGTTCGGCGGCACGACGCTGACCTTTCTCGCGTTGCTCCGTCCGACCTACTGGAATCCGGCGCTGTGCGACGCCTTCACGCCCGCATCGTCCACGGGCATGGTGGCGGTGAGCTGCGCTTTCCTCGCCTTGGCGGCGATTTCGCCCCGGCTGAGCGATTGGCGCGGTCGGGCGGGTGTCGGCACCGTTCTCGGTGGCGGCGCCCTGGCCGTGACGTTGTACCTCTTTCCGTCGTGCCTGACCGGCCCCTATGGTGCGGTCGATCCCTTCCTGCGCGCCGCGTTCCTCCCTTACATCGAGGAGGCCAACGGCGTCGTCGCGCTGCACGACGTATCGCGCATGATCGCTGTTGCCGGGGTGTTGACGGCGGCGGCTGCAGCGTCGATCTGGGTGACGGTTCGCCAGCGCCGCCGGTGGCCGATCGTCTTGCCGATCGCCGCGGTGGTCTTGATTTCTGCAGCGGTAATGCTGACGCAAGTGCGCGGAGCCTATATCGGCGCGCCGCTCGGTGCGTCGGTGCTGGCGGGCCTGATCATCAGGGCGCGGCAGCGTATGCGGGGGGGTGGCGCCCTCGTCGCGACCGCTTGGCTGGCCGCTGCTGGGCCGACATATGCCGTGCTCCCCAAATGGTTCGCGCCGCCGGTCGCTAGTCCCGCAGGGGCAAACCAGGTCGCAACGCCGTCAGCCGGCGGGACCACCGCGTCGTGCAATAGCGGCGACGTCTGGGAACAGATCGATCGCTATCCGCCGGGCGTCGTGATGACGCCGACGATGATGGCCGCCTATTTGATCGGTGCCACACACATGTCATCGGTGGGCGCGGGTTATCACCGCAACAATGTCGGCACCATGGCGATGTATCGCTTCTTCCTCGCGCCGCCGGATAAGTCACGGGCAATCGCACGTGACTGGAAGACGAACTATGTTCTGTTCTGTCCCGGCGATTTCGGCGAGATAGACGTCGTCAAAGCCTATCCCGACAGTCTGGCGACTGGTCTCCAGCGTGGGAAGGCGCCGGGGTGGTTACGTCTCGTGCCGTTGCGGGGCACGCAATTGCAATTCTATCGGATCGTCCAATAGCGGCGGGACGGAGACGAAGCTCTTTCTTGCCGGGCCATGATCCACGCTCTACCCGTCCGGATATTGGACGATGATGACCGACAATTCTTCTCCCCTAGCCTGGTGGCAGACACGCCGGTTCGTCGTGGCGATGGCGGTGCTGTCGATGGTGCCCTTGCTGTGGCCCGACATTCCGCCGCTGGTCGACCTGCCGGGACATATGGGGCGTTACCGGGTCCAGCTCGACCTCCACACTTATCCGTGGCTGACCGACTGGTACGACTTTCATTGGCAGCTGATCGGCAACTTGGGCATCGATCTGTTGGTCGAGCTACTGAATCCGATTTTCGGGCTCGAATTGTCGGTCAAGCTGATCGTGCTGTCGATCCCGCCGCTGATCGTGATCGGTCTGCTATGGATCGCGCGCGAGGTGCATGGGCGGATTCCCGCCACCGCACTGTTCGCGCTGCCGTTGGCCTATTGCTTCCCGCTGCAGTTCGGGTTCATCAATTTCATGCTGTCGATGGCGCTGGCGTTGCCGCTGTTCGCGCTATGGCTACGGCTCGGGCGGCTCGGCAAGCTTAAATTCCGCGCCGCGATCTTCGTGCCGATATCGTGCGCCTTGTGGGTCTGCCACACGTTCGGCTGGGGCGTGCTTGGCGTGCTCGCCTTCTCCGCCGAAATGGTGCGCGAGCACGACCGCGCGAAGCAGAGCAGCGAGCATCGCTTCAATCCGATCACTGTCGGCGGGATCAAGAGATGGTCGGTCGCGTGGGTGCGGGGCGGCGTGCACTGCCTGCCGCTCGCACTGCCCTTGCTGTTGATGGTCGCCTGGCGCAGCGGTCAACACGTGACCGGCGAGACCGCCGACTTCTTCAACTGGCGCGCCAAATTCGCTTGGCTGACGATGATCTTGCGCGATCGATGGATTGCGTTCGACATCGGGTCCAGCGCGTTGCTCGCGTTGGTTCTGGCGATCTCGTTCCGCGACCGCAATATCGAATATTCGCGCAATCTCGGCCTATCTACACTGTTCTTGATCCTGGTGTTCGTCTTCCTGCCGCGGATCGTGTTCGGATCCGCCTATGCCGATATGCGATTGGCGCCGTTTATGGTTGCGATCGCGCTGATCGCGGTACGGCCGCGGCCGTTCCCCGACGATGCCAACCAGATCGCGCGACGGCGGCGGACGATGGCGAGGATCGCTGCCTTGGCCTTAGCGTTCGTGATCGTTCGGACGGCCGGGACGACGGTGAGCTATGTGTTGTTCTCGCAACGCTACGATCGCGAACTCAAGGCGCTCGATCACGTGCCGGTGGGGGCGCGGCTGATCAGCTTTGTCGGGCAGAATTGCCTCGCCGACTGGAAGATGAGCCGCCTCGAACACATGCCCGCGCTCGCGCTCGAACGGCGGATGGCCTATACCAACGATCAATGGTCGATGGCCGGCGCGCAATTGCTGACCACCAAATATGCGCCCGCCCGCCCGTTCGCGCACGATCCGTCGCAAATCACCACGCTGACGCAATGCCCGCGCGAATATTGGCGGCCGATCGACCGCAGCCTCGCCAAATTTCCCCGTGCGGCGTTCGATTATGTCTGGCTGATCAGCCCGCCGCCCTACGACCCCAAATATACGCAGGACCTGACCCCGATTTGGCGCGACGGCACCAGCGTGCTGTTCAGGGTCAATCATGTCGATGTAGCGCCGATCACCAAGAGGGGCGATTTCCCGCTGCCGCCGCGCGGGAACAACCCGTTCTATTGATCGCGTTTGAACGGCGTCAGCGCGCTTAGAAATTGCTGGTCGCTCTCGACGCCGAGCGCTTCGCGGGCCAGGAAATCGGCGATCGCGCGCCGGAAATTGCGGTCGGGGATGTAATGCGCTGAATAGGTCGGGACGGGGACGTAACCGCGCGCGAGCTTATGTTCGCCCTGCGCGCCGGCTTCGACCGTCGCCAGCCCGCTCGTGATCGCGGCGTCGATCGCCTGGTAATAGCACAGCTCGAAATGGAGGAACGGCACGTCCTCGGTACAGCCCCAATAGCGGCCATAGAGCGCGTCGGCGCCGATCAGGTTGAGCGCCCCCGCGATCGGCCGGCCGTCGCGCTCGGCGAGGATCAGCAACGTCTGGTCGGCCATCCGCTCGCCGAGCAATGAGAAGAAGGTGCGCGTCAGGTACGGGTGTCCCCATTTGCGGCTGCCGGTGTCCTGATAGAAAACCCAGAACGCGTCCCAATGCGCCTTGGTAAGGTCAGCGCCGGTCAAGTGACGGATCGTCAGTCCTTCCACCGCCTTCGCTCGCTCATGCCGGATCGCCTTGCGCTTGCGGCTCGACAGCGCGGCGAGAAAATCGTCGAACGTCGTGTAGCCGTCATTGTGCCAGTGGAATTGCGTGCCGGTGCGGATTAGCCAGCCGGCCGCCTCGAATAGCGGCACCTGCTCAGGCGCGACGAACGTCGCATGCGCCGACGACAGATTGTTGTTGTCGGTTACCGCCTCCAGCGCGCCGATCAACGCGGGCGCGAAATCGGCGTCGCGCAGCAATAGCCGCGGTCCCGGCGCCGGGGTGAACGGCGCGGCAACCTGGAGCTTGGGGTAGTAATTACCGCCCGCGCGTTCCCACGCATCGGCCCAGCCATGGTCGAACACATATTCGCCCTGGCTGTGGCTCTTGGCATAGGCCGAGGCGATCGCGGCGGGCGAGCCATCGGCGCCATCGACGATCACCGGCAACGGTTGCCACCCGGTACCCCGCCCGACGCTGCCCGATTCTTCCAGGATCGAGAGAAAGGTATGCCCGACGAACGGATTGGCCGCGCCGGCGCACGCATCCCATTCGGCGGCGGGGATCGCGGAAACGCCGTCGGATATGCGGGCGGTGATCGGGCGGGAAGTCACTGCGCCATAGATAGGATCAGGCGGAGATCTTCACCACCGCATCGACCTCGACCGCCGCACCGCGGGGCAATGCCGCCACGCCGACAGCGCTCCGGGCGTGCTTGCCGGCGTCGCCGAACAAAGCCTCCATCAGGTTCGAGGCGCCGTTGGCCACCTCGGGCTGGTCGGTGAAATCGGGGGTCGAATTGACGAATACGCCGAGCTTGACGATCCGCTCGACGCGGCTGAGGTCACCGCCCAATGCCGCCTTGATCTGCGCGACGAGCATCAGCCCGCACAATTCGGCGGCTTCCTGACCCGCCACCTTGTCGACATCGTCGCCGAGCCGCCCGGTCACGACCTTGCCGTCGCGGAACGGCAGCTGGCCGGAAATATAGAGCAACCCGTCGGCATCGACGGTCGGAACATAGGAGGCGACCGGCGCGGCGGCGGTCGGCAGGGAAAGCCCCATTTCCTCAAGCCTGCGGTCGATACGGTCGGTCATGCGGGCATTCCTTCTGTGTCAGCGGGAAGGTTTTCGGCGAAGCGCTGGACGATCCAGCCGCGGGCGTCTTCCCAATCATCGATCCTGGCGTGCGCGAACGGCGCGGGCGGCACGTTATGCGCCATGGCCGGCTCGGCAACGAGGTGGAGCCGGTGCACGCTCGGCGCATGCTTGGCAACAGATTCGTGGTGAACAGGCAAATCGTCGACGAACACCGTGACCGGATTGCCATATTCCGCGACGAGCCGTGCGACCGGATCGCCCTTGCCGCCGCGGTTGGTTTCGACGCGGTGGTTGATCCCGTGCGTCGCTAATTGGGTGATGCGATGATCGCGGCAATGATCGCCCAGATTGGTCAGGATGACGATGTCGGCTTGGCGCGAGATCGCGGCGAGCGCTTCGGCAGCGCCGGGCACTAGCGTCTGGCGCTCCATCTCCGCCGGGAAGAATTCGTCGAGCATGCCCCAGATACGCTCATGCTCGACCGCGCGTCCGTCCGTGTAGGTCATTGCGGTGAAGCTGCCTGTCTCGTGCGCAAAGACGATGTCGTGACGTTCGCGCAGCCACGTGCCGAAATGCCGCACCATGTGGAGCAGCACTTCGTCGCAGTCGCAGATCAGCAGGGCGCGCGTCATGCCTCGAGCTCGCGGTGCGCGGCGACCAGCGCTTCGGGCCTGACGCCGATCTCTGCGGCGCATGCGATCAGATCGGGCTCGTGCGCTTCGAGGAAGCCCAGCAGCGCGGCTAGCGTCGTCGGATCGCCCGCCGATGCCTTGAGGTCGGCCGGACTCAGGCCGGTCACGTCGAGCAGCCGTTGCGCTCGGCTCGGCTCGGCCAGCGTCCAGACCAGCGCACGCAGGCCGAGCATTGAAGGGTCGTGGCTGGTGTCTGGGGCGGCCATTGCTATCGTCGATGGATGGAGAACGAACTTCCCGTGGCAAAGCGCGTGCTGGTTGTCGAGGACAACGAGCTTAACCTGAAGCTGTTTTGCGACCTGTTGCGTGCGCACGACTTCGCGACGGAGCCGGTGCGCGACGGGCGCGAGGCGGTGGAAAAGGCGCGCGCGTTCACGCCCGACCTGATCGTGATGGACATTCAATTGCCCCATGTCAGCGGGTTGGAACTGATCGAGCAGATCAAGGGCGATGACGCGCTAGGGAAAACACCGATCATGGCGGTGACAGCCTATGCTGGTCGTGACGATGAGGAGCGGATTCGCGCGGCGGGGGCGGATGCTTACGTGTCCAAGCCGATATCGGTCGCGCGATTCGTCGATGAGGTGAATGCGTTGCTTTAGATACGACAAGAGCCGCGAAGGTTTCCCTCGCGGCTCTGGATCCCAGCTTTCGCGGGGACTGCGTAATCCGGGCTACGCCCGAATTACTTGATCTTCGCTTCCTTGAACTCGACATGCTTGCGCACGACCGGGTCGTATTTGCGGAACGACAGCTTTTCGGTCTGCGTGCGCGGGTTCTTCTTCGTGACGTAGAAGAAGCCGGTGTCGGCCGAGCTGACGAGCTTGATCTTGACGGTGGTCGGCTTTGCCATGACCC
>JBDSED010000019.1:0-21166 GCA_039920225.1 Sphingomonas sp. | reverse complement strand
AAGTGCGAAACGGAAGCCCGGTCTGCTCGACAAACAAATGGCGTAACCGGGAGGCTGATAGCCCTCCAATTCCAGCGAAGTCGCTAAGACTAATCGACTCGTCGAGGCGCGCGGCTGCAGCCGTCATCAGCTTGCGAACGCGCAGATCCGGCGCATCACCGAGCGTGCCGCGGGTCAGCTTCGCGATGATTGTGCGTCCAATGACGGCCAATGCGTCATCATCGCGAGCGCCAGTTCGGAAGCATTCGCTGGTCGGGGCAACAAAGTCGTGGACGATGGCACGGGGAATCTCAACCAGCGGCCGGTCACCCAGCATCGTTCGCGCGACTGTGCGCCCGTCCCGACTCTCCGGGTCGATGAAGAGATGCGCCGCCAAACCGCTCGCCTCGAACACGTGCGTCACATCGGGCGCGATCGCGACTGCTTTTCCCGTCGTCAGCATGCCGTCGCTGCGGAACTTGATCCAGCCATCCAGCGCGAAGGTGATCTGTATAGCATGATGCGCGTGGGGCTCGGTGTGAGCGTGCTCGGCGGGAGCGACCGCGTCGACGACCCAAAGGCTCCCGCCGTCCCACATTTCGATTCGAGCGTGCGCTAGAAGCAGCATGTCTAGCACGCATGCCGGCGCCGCGGCGGCGAGTGCACGACGACAGCGCGATTAATAGCCCAAACGTTCAAGCTGCCCCGCCCAATCTCTGCGAACTTGCGACTTCCAACAACCATTAGGACGAAGTCGCGATGTTAGCTGATGTAGCTTGTACCAAGCATAGCACGGGCACACGCTCATGGTGAGTGCCGCTGAACTCGCGCGCCTGAGCTGTGGCACCTTCTTCCTTGTCGGGCTCGTCACCGGCGTTTGGAAATACCGCAAGATGGCGGCCAGCGCGGACGCCACAGCGCCCGCTTATGTCGACATTTGCCATCGAGCCGCACTCATGTACGCCTTTGCTTGCCTCGTCCTCGCGGAGTTCGCCCGAACAAGTGCCTGGTCCGACGTGACGAACCTTGTTGCCACCTCGCTGCCAATCCTCTTCTTTGCACTCGCGGTGCTGAGCTACGCTGTGCATGGACTGCTTCAAGATACCGACAACCAGCTCCGTAAGCCGCACAAGCTCGGCGAGCGCGCGGTTCATCCACGGCTGGTTTCGCAATTCATCTACGTTTTGAGCGCCGCCGAGATCGGCGGCTTTCTAGTGTTATTCGCTGGCCATTTTGCCGGCGCACCTGTCGTCGGCTGAAAGGATCAACCATGGCCTATCTAATCGGAATTGCTCTGGCATTTGGCGTTATTGCGTTTTCGCGGCTCGTCGGTTTCGACCGATCGTCGAGCTACTACCCGCTCATGGTGATCGTGGTAGCGTCCTACTATGTGTTGTTCGCGGTGATCGGCGGATCGGGCGAGGCGTTGAGAGCAGAGATCCTCGTCCTGATCGCATTCGTGGCGGCGGCGGTCGGCGGCTTTCGACTGACTCTCTGGTTGGCAGCGGCGGGCCTCATCGGCCACGGTCTGCTTGATGCGATCCATGCCGATGTCATCTCGGATGCCGGCGTTCCCTCGTATTGGCCGGCATTCTGCATGGCATTCGACCTCGTCGTAGGTGGTTATCTAGCCATCCAGCTCCTGTCGGGGAAGACGGGCGCGACAAGCACCACGACCTTTGGGAGGCGCATCCGTTCATCTGTCGATGCAGAGCTGGCCGCCGCGAGAGCCGCCGAGCTCGGCGGCGAACCGTTTACGGCCTTCCGGCACTTGGAAAGAGCGCATATCCTTGGTCAGAGCTCCACGGTTCAACATGTCCGCGTGCACCTACGCATGTTCCGGTTGGGGGTGCGCCGTCACGACTTACGAGAAGTCTTTGGTCAGATTGTGCGCATAATGGGTGCGGGCATCGGGACTTGCATGGGGCTTGTGCCCCAAGGCAATACAGGCGGGGCGAACGTTAGCGGTTTCAAGTCGATGGCAATTCCGGACGACCTCGCCGGCCTGATCGCGAAGGCGCGTTCTTCCGTTGCAAACGCGTCGGCGTGGGACGGGCAATGAACCGGACGTTTCACCGGCGCTCACTGCCAGAGTCCGCGATTGAATTTTCTTCGCGTCAGGGCAAAGGCCTGTTTTGCGAAGCCTTGCGGCGGGCGCACAAACCATCTCGTCGTCGGGCAATGCTCGTAAACACCAAAATCTGCGAGTTATAATCTGCGGTGACCAACGGATCGTGGTCGCTAGGGAGGGCGTTGCAGATGAATTGGATGTTTTGGCCGGGTTTAGCCAACCGATAGCTAGCATCGGCTCGCCTCGGGCGAGCGGTTAGCAGTCGGTCCACCAACGATACGTCGCCACGATGGCCACGCGCTGGTTCCGTAGCCGACGGCGCCTGCCGATCGGGTGTCCGATGAGCACTACGTAGAGCCGATCGAACCCGAACACGCGTTGGCCAACCGCAAATCTGATATCGCTAGGGCCGCACGCCAAGGCTGGAGAGCTGGCGGGCAGCATTGCTGTTCGCCGGGTTTAGGGCCAGCGACTTGCGATATGCGTCAATCGCAAGCGCCCGTTTCCCATCTTTCGCAAGAGCTTCCCCGAGGCTGTCGAATGCATTCCAGCTGTCGGCGTGAAGCTCGGCATTGAGGCGAAGGATGGCAACCGCGGAACGAACGTCCCCTTCACCTAGCAGCTTATAACCCCAGGCGGTCAGTTCGCCGTCGGACAATACGAAACCGGGTGCACGCTTCTGCCAAGCGGAATAGATCGAGGAGGCTTGTTCGAAGCCGCTTCGGGCCAGGTCTGCCGCGAAGGCGGCGCGTGTGGGCGGCGCGCCTTGTGCCTTCGTCCTGTAGATCGTGAACAGATGCGCCGGCGC
The DNA here is from genome assembly GCA_039920225.1 of Sphingomonas sp. Taxonomy (GTDB): domain Bacteria; phylum Pseudomonadota; class Alphaproteobacteria; order Sphingomonadales; family Sphingomonadaceae; genus Sphingomonas. The sequence continues at coordinate 18,308 of JBDSED010000019.1, read as the reverse complement.
GCCAGTCTTGGCAGCAGGTAGCTCGAGGAAGGCGCGGCCGGCTATGTCGCCCTTCAAATAGCCGTCTAGAAAGTGAAGCACGTAAGTTTCGAGCCAACCGTTGGCGACGGAAAGCTCGTCCTTATCGTAGTTGCCGTAATCAGCCTCTGCGCGGAACCGTTGCCCCAGCGTCACCGAAAAGTTGGAATGGACGTACGGTGCTAGCGTTACGCGGTAGAGATCGGCGTATTTCATCTTGTTGAGGAAACTTCTGTCCTGATTCATGTCGGCTGGAAGGTCTTCCAACTGCCTTGGCGTCGCAGCAATGTAGAGCATCGGCACCGTGATCCGATCCGCGGTCAAGAACCTCGATTGATCGATCACGTCAGGATAGCTGCGCACCGAACCATCGAGTGAGATGAGCGCGTTGATCCTCGAGTCCTTGGCGGCTGCCATCACATTTGCGAGGCCGCCCCAGCTGTAGCCGATCACTGCCAGATGCGCGATGTCCGCCTGTGGCAGACTGAACGCGTAACCGATCAGGAATTCGATGTCGCCGACCTGGGTTTCGGCACCTTCGAGATCATCTTTCATGCCGTCAGGAGATTGGCCGGTGCTTGGGCTGGCGATCACCACATAACCCTGGCTTGCGAGATATTCACAAAGGTCGGCGTTCTCGACTGCTGACGCCCGGTAACTGGGTGCATAGATCACGACTGGAAATCTACCGGAACTCGCGATGGCATCGCGGCGGCCCAGCATCGGCGCGGCCAGCTCCGCCTTAGCGCGGTCTGGAGCAAGTCCGCTGACCCGACCGTTGATGAACCCGTCCTCCAACCGTGCCCGCTCTGCCAGAGTCGAGGGAAATTTATCGGACGTTCCGCCGAGCCGCAGGTAATCGACTGCCGTGGTCGCGGTTCCCGTCCCCTTTTCGGCCGGATACCAAATCAGTGTCTGGATTGGTCGCGCTCTCGCTCCGCTTGTCACCCTCCCGGTATAGGCATCGGTGGCGGCTCGATAGCCTCGGGACTGGTCATATTGCTCGATGACCCGCAAGCCCACTGCGTGCGGTCCCGGTGAATTAATGCGAGTGAAATTCGACTGCCCTAAAGCCACGCCCGGCAACATGAGCAGTGCTAGCGCCGACAGAACTCTTCGCATTGGCGTTCCTTTGAACATGCACCGCCGCGGGGATGTCCCGGGCCACAGATTTTCGGGACTACGATGCAGCGCGAGACGGCAGCCCGTTAGGTCACCGTCAATGCCGCCGTGCCGGCGGAGCAGTTCAATCGATGGTCGATCCGGATCTGTAACGAGATTCGTTGAATTTGAAAGTCTGCCATCAGAACTGCCGTGGCCTCATTTTCTAGTGGGCGTGGGAAAAAGCAGCCGATCTCGATCTGCCGAAACCAAAGGCAGCCTTTGGGACGTCTGCCATGATCGTCGAACGCCGGGATTCAGTCGCTTTGCTGCCGCTACCGTTAACCCACGGGCAGGAAGTGCGCGCCTCAACGTCGAAATAAGTTGGAAAAGGACGGAGGTCCCTACCCCGCTAAAAGCTCGACGTGAGGCACATCAAGGGCAACTGCGATCTCGTAAATCGTCAAAATAGTTGGGTTACGCTGGCCGCGTTCCAGCCCACTAATATACTGCTGGCTCAAACCTGATCGGTCGGCGAGCTGCTCCTGCGTCCAGCCTTTTTCCCGTCGGATGCGCGCCGTGTTCCCACCAACCAGCTTGCGCATATCCATGCACAAACCATTGGCCTTCTGGCGACCCCGAGTTTATCAACTATAGTATGTTAGCGTCACCTGCGGTCCGATCGCCCTCCCCCTCCCCCACCATTGGCCACCCGCAATGAGCCAAGACCTGTCATGGGAAGAGGCCATTCAAAGTGTGCTCCAAGATTCTGGTGGCGCGCTTCGATGCGTCGAGATCGCTGAGCGTGTTTCGCTTCAGAAATTGCGAGCTTCGGTGGGCGCCAATCCCGCAGCAGCAGTCGCAGCAATATTGAGCAAGTCGCTCGGCGATCCCGAGACGCCCTTCCACCGCGTCGCACGCGGCGAATACACATTGAAATCCCTCCTCGAGCAGGGATCGGCCCCGGAAAATTCCGCTGCGACCACGCAGGAGGAGGAGACGTCGGAGACGGGCGCTTTGCGAGCGTTCGGCATGTACTGGAAGCGCGACGCCGTCATTTGGCGCGGCAAGCCCAAGCTGCTCGGTCGCCAAGGGATCGCGGCATCACAGGTCAACTTTGCCGGACAGATCGGCGTATACCTGCTCCATGACCGCGACCGCGTAATTTACGTCGGCCGCGCAACTGAATCGCTCGTTACTCGGTTGCTGATGCATACCATAGACCGGCTCAGCGGGCGCTGGGATCGCTTCTCATGGTTTGGTCTCCGCAACGTCGGCCCGAACGGTCAACTGCTCGATACCTCAGTGCCGTGGGACCAGACGGTCGTCATCGAAACGCTCGAAGCATTGTTGATCGAGAGCCTAGAACCGCCACTTAACCGGCGTCGCGGGGACAATTTCTCGGGCGTCGAATACCTGCAGGTGGTGGATCCAGATATTGAGCGGATCCAACAACGACGCGTGATCGACCAGCTTGCAAGGTCGATCAACGCCGGCGGTGACGAATAATCCTGGGCGAACTAAGGGACCAATTTTGACGTTCCGATCTCTTACGATCGAAAAACATCACTCACAGGCTGAGGCCACGAAGGCTTACAGCTTCGAGCATAAACCCAATTTTCTCGGCTCGCTCAATGCTTACGCCTGGCCCGCCTCGGCGGTCGGGTTTGCGAACGCTTGTGACCTCCCGATAGATTATGTGGACAACTGCTGGGTTCGTGTCGCCGTGAACGGCGCTTCCCTTCGAGAATTTTTGCAACTGGGACGCGCCGTCGATCCCGCCGCCTCAGAAATGCCAAATAACCTGAATGACGATGATTGGTATGTCATCCAGGAAGAAGAGTTTTGATCGATCGATCAAAGTGTAGCCGCAATATGTTTAAGTGCGCCCGCTAACGCGGATCGGGCGCCCGCGCCTGAGTGGAGATTGGCTCGGGCCCCGACGACGAAATCCCTAGCGGCCCGGTCGCCCCTAGATGCCACTGAGCTTTACCAGGCGAGCGCCGCTAAATCGGGGCTGCCGGGCCCACTTCAAAAACTGAGATATGCTGTCAATCTGGTCATCGAACCGGCCATGAGGAAATTGTACTAGCTCGGTGCGCAGATCCTCGAGCCAATCGGCCCTTTCAGGAATGAACACCTGGCCGCTCTCGATGGCGATGGACTGCGCAGAGGCCCGGGTGATCTTGTCCAGTTCAGGCTCGATAGCGATCGGCAGGCCAGCCGCGCCGAGGTCACCGGGCTTGAAATCTTGAGCGAGCGCCATCCCCGAAGATTTGTCCTCGATAAGCACGGCGGTGGCACGATGACGACGAGCCTGGTCAGCGACCGCCCGCCGGAGTGCGGGGTAGCGCAATCGATCGCGAAAGATGTCGAGAAGAAAGAAGCTCTGATTTTGGATCAGCCAAGTGGTGCACACCGAGTAGTCGTTCAGCTCGCCGGCCTTTGATGCAGTGTCCCAGCTTTGCACGACCTGCTGATGGGAGGTTCGGGCTGGAGCGGTCTGATACCGCTTGAACCATTCCCAGCGAATTAATTCGCCCTCAACCGGGACCGGGTTCTGCTGATACTGTGCTTCGAAATGATAGCTGCCAATGGATCGGCGCATCTCTTCGAGCACGTGCATCGGCTCGCGGGCGGGATGGAGCAACTCGCCAGCCTTGCGATGATAAAAACGGCCGGGCCCAGTGGGAATTGTCTGGTCGAAATCGGCAATTGCGGGGAGGTTTAAGTGGACCCACGGTTCGCCAGTAGCGAGCACGTGGCCCACAAGATCCTCGAGGTGAAGCCGCTGCATGATCAGGATGATGACGTCAGTCTGCTTGTCGTCGAGCCGCGAATAGACGGTGTTATCGAACCATTCGCAGGCGGTGGCCCGGCGGAGATCCGACATCGCCTCGTCAGGCTTCATCGGGTCATCGACAATGATGACATTGCCGCCACGCCCCGTGAGGCTACCGCCGACCGATGTCGACAGCCGATATCCGCGCCGCGTGGTCATGAAGTCCAACTCGGCGTTGCGTTCGCGGCTGAGCACCGCGCCAGGAAAGATCCGCCGGTACCACGCAGAGCTCATGACCGAGCGGCAGTCGCGCGCAAGCTTGGCGGCCAAGTCGGCCGAGTAGCTGACGCATACCACCCGCGCGGTTGGATCGTGGCCTAGCACGAAAGCTGGAAACGCGATCGAGGCCATGATCGATTTGGCGTGACGGGGCGGGAGCGTGATGATGAGACGGCGGATAACTCCCTGCCGTGCTTGCTCGAGGCGCCATGCGATAGCGTCCTGGTGCCAGCTGCGGCTGAACTTCTGGGCAGGTGCCACATGATCGAACGTCTTCTGGGAAAAGCTCATCAAATCGCGGCGAAGCACAGCCTGCAGCCGCGCATGGTCCAGGTCAGTCATTGCTCGGTCCTTCGCGGCCGAGGAAGTCGTCGAGAATTGCCTGATCGACGTCGGAGAGTGGCTCGGGTGCTCCCTCGTCCGTCCCAGTAAGACGTAGCACCAGGTTCAATATAGCATTGGCGGCACGAGAATCTCCCTTGATGCCCTTTACGCATTGGGATTTGATCAAGGCTCGCTGCTTCGTGATCCGCACCTTGCGGTCACCTTCGTTGATGGGGATACGCTCCGCCAGCTCCTCCAGCAGGTCAGTCTTGAGGTTGCGTACGCCCTTTGACCGCCCCGTCCTGCGGCGGGGGTTCTTGTCGCCGGTCTGGAAGCGGGTATGAAGCGGCGGCTTTTTATAGCCGACCTCATAGTCACGATCGTCGCTGCCGTCGTCGCTCATTGTCCGCGCTCCTGAACTTCCCGCGCGCGAACCACCCTCATCTCATCGAACGATAGGCCGGTCTCGGTGTGGATGATGGGAGCTTTGGCGAGCAGGCCCAGCCGTTCCGCCGCGAGATCGACATAATAGGGATCGAGCTCGATGCCGGCCCCTCGCCTGCCGGTTTGCTCCGCGGCGAGCAGCGTAGTGCCACTGCCGACGAACGGGTCGAGGATCAAACCACCACGGTTAGAGCAATCGAGAATAGCGTCTGCGACCATGGCCACAGGCTTCGTTGTCGGGTGCCCCTCGAGTGCAGCATCGCGGCCTTTCCCAAACGAATTTGCGCCGGCGTAGCGCCACACGTTGGTGCGATTGCGCCCGTGTCTTCCAAGCTCAATGTTGTTGATGTGCGGCGCGGTTCCCGATTTGAAGACACCCACGAACTCGTGCTGGGACCTATATAGCGAGCCCATCCCACCCTGCCGCTTGACCCAGACGCACGTGTTTTTGTACTCGAAGATGCCCTCTGCAGCCTCGTGGAGCTCGCGCATGTGGCGATGATCCATGCAGATGAAGAGGATCGCTCCGTCGATGCTGTGGCAAGCGAGCAGTTCGTTAATCTCGCGCAGGAACGCGGTAAACTGAGGCGGGCCCATCTCCCCCGAAGCCATCTCGAACTCGGGGTGCGAAATCGAGCCGTTTCCGCTGACGAGACCGTTTATCTTTAAATTATAGGGCGCGTCCGCGAATCCCATCTGCGCACGCTCGCCGTCCAGCACTTGCTCGTATGCCCTAGTGTCCCGGGCATCATTGCAAGCAAGTCGGTGCCGCCCGATTCTCCATAGGTCGCCGCGTCGGCTGACAGACGGACGGTCTCGCGAAGACATCCTAGCGGGCACCATCGGCTCAGCGGCTGCCTCGTCCGCGTGAAGGCTGAACAGGATGTCGATCTTGGCGGTGTCAAAGCCGCTCAATGTGAGATCGCACCCAAGGTTGAGGCTTTCGATCCCCTGGAACTGCGCGGCTAGTACCTCGTCGTCCCAACCGCCAAGCTCGGACAGCCGGTTCTCTGCGATGGCCAGCAACTGAATTTGCTCTGGGCTCAGATCGTCGACCACCACGGCCGGCACTTCGGTCAATCCCAGCAGTCTGGCTGCTGCTACTCGGGCATGGCCGGCGATAATCCGTCCATGCTTATCGATCAGGATGGGCACTCGAAACCCCAGGTCCTTAATGAGGCGCGCGAGCTTCTTGAGTTGCCGTTTTGTATGGGTCCTCGAGTTGCTTTCCGCGTCGAGGAGTGAGTTCACTAAGACATAGATTATGGCTATTTGCTTCATGGTTCTAACCCGTCGTTCAACAGGCGCTGACGCGCCGTAGCTGGTGGGAGCCCGCCGGGAAGGCAGGCGATTAGAACCTCGCGCCGCGGCGGCGCTCCGCTTTGGCCATGCGGCACCCCCTTCAGGGACCCCGCTGCCCCGCCTCGTAAAGGCGGGTCCCTGGGCGGTCCCCAGGCTTGGCCCAGGCATTCGCCGACTAGCTAGCCTTTGGCCGCTATCAAGGGCGGGCGAGTACCCGCGTGCGCACCAATAGCACTGGTGGGACCGCGCGCAAGTAAAAAGGCCCGCTCAAGACTCGACTTACTTACAGTCGTCTGACTATTACTATAATAATCAACTTTAAGTTGACTTAATAGCTGGCGCAGTCAGTTACTCATTCCTGGCGGTTTTGCTGGCTTTGTTAGTCACTGGCTAAATGAAGCTCGGAGGCAAGATGGCGGCACCGACGTAGTTCCCGTTCCAATCGGGCCGCTTTCCCAGAGTAGCGGAGGCAAATTCCCGTTGGGATCGCGACGGGAATTCGCTCGGAAAGGGACGGGTTTCTGCGGCCAGCGCGATGCAGTTTGAGCGCGAAAGGGCTCAATTAGCCGCAAATTCCCAGTAGATTCCCGTTGTAACGGGAATTTTCGGCCTGAGACCCGTTCGCTCGGGACTGCGTGGCGCACCAAGGCAAGCACAGGGAAATAGCGGAGCTATTGAGCGGCAAGTGCTTGCCCCGGCCGGCGAGCGGCAAAGCCGCCCGACCGACGACGCGGATTTACTCCGCGTCGCCTGCTTAACAAACTGATGTGACATCCCTAAGGAAGCCCCGACACCGAAGGGGCACCGTCGCATGAAATTGATGACCGGCAATTCCAACCTGCCGCTGGCCAAGGCGATTGCCGACTATCTCGAAATCCCGCTGACCGACGCGCTCGTCCGCCGTTTCGCCGACGAGGAGATTTTCGTCGAGATCAACGAAAACGTCCGTGGCGAGGACGTGTTCGTGCTGCAATCGACCTCATACCCCGCCAACGACAATCTGATGGAACTGTTGATCTGCATCGACGCGTTGCGGCGGGCCTCGGCGCGGCGGATTACCGCGGTACTCCCTTATTTCGGCTATGCGCGGCAGGATCGCAAATCGGGATCGCGCACACCGATCTCGGCAAAACTGGTCGCCAATCTGATCACCGAGGCGGGCGCCAACCGCGTATTGTCGGTCGATCTCCACGCCGGGCAGATCCAGGGTTTCTTCGACATCCCGACCGACAATCTGTTCGCCGCCCCCGTGATGTCGGCGGACATATTGGCGCGCTATGCGACCAAGAATTTGATGGTGGTCTCGCCCGACGTCGGCGGCGTGGTGCGCGCGCGGGCGCTGGCGAAGCGGCTCAACAACGCCCCGCTGGCGATCGTCGACAAGCGCCGCGAACGCGCCGGCGAATCGGAGGTGATGAACATCATCGGCGATGTCGAAGGCCGCTTCTGCATCATGATCGACGATATCGTCGATTCGGGTGGCACGCTATGCAATGCCGCCGCCGCGTTGAAGCAGGCCGGCGCCGAGGGTGTCGTCGCCTATATCACGCACGGCGTACTGTCCGGCGGGGCGATCGCGCGAGTGGAGGGGTCGGTGCTCGAGGAACTGGTGATCACCGATTCGATCGGCAATCACGATACGATCAGTCAGTCGCCAACCGTCCGCCACCTGACGATCGCGCCGTTGCTCGCCGAAGCGATCCGGCGGATCGCCGACGAAACGTCGGTTTCCAGTCTATTCGATTAGTATGTGGCGCCGTTCTTGATCAGATGATCGAGCACGGCGGGATGCAGCGGCTGGCGGAACCGGCCGCCGATGACATCCTTGCGTCGCCACGCGATACTGGCTTCCAGCCCTTGCAGCCCCGGCAACGTGACCCACACAAGATCGCCGACGTCGAGCCCGTAATGCGCCTCCGCGCGAAACCCGGTCACCGACATGTCCAAGATGCGAATGTCGAACTTGGCGGCGGTGCGGTTGCGCAGATGCGCGCGCAGGATCACCGGCAGCCGCGGCTGGCGCCGATTGTCGTCCCGCGAAGCGATCGGGGCGTCGAAACCAAAAGTGCGCGCGTCCATGGCGGCAATTAGTGGTTATCAGGAGTTAAATTTCCGCAAATACGGTCACTTGGCGCCCGGTTTTCTTGCTAACCTAGATCAGGCTGTCCCACACCAGTTTCGCGCCGACTAGCACCATCAGCGCATAGATCGCGGTATAGAACCGCGCCGGCGACACGCGTCGCACCAGCCATACCCCCGCCACGGTCGAGATGATCGCGACCGGGATCAGGCTTGCGGACGCTGACAGATTCGCGTGACTGAACTGCCCGAGCTTCCAATAGGCGGGGACTTTCAGCCAGTTGGTCGCGGCGAAGAAGATCGCGGTGGTACCGACCAAGGTGTCGCGGTCCAGCCCGCGCGGTAGCACCCACACCTGATACGGTGGCTGGCCGGCATGCGCAATCTGACTGGTGAAGCCCGACGCGACGCCGCACAACGTCCCGACCCAGCCGGGCGAGCGCGCGGGCGCGGCGATCTTTCCGCCCCGCTCGACCCACAGCCGGTAAAGCCCGAACACCACGGAGATCGCACCGACCAGCCCGAGCACCGCGGCTTCGGAGACGCTCGCGGCATACCACCAGCCGAGCGCGATCCCGATCACCGAGCCGGGCAACATCCAGCCGAGCACATAGCCGTTCCACGACCGGCGAAACGCCCAGACCCCAACGACATCTTGAACGATCAGCACCGGGAGCAGGATGGCCGCCGCACGCACCGGCGACACCGCGAGCGCCATGATCGGCAGCGACAATGCGCCCATCCCGACGAAGCCGCCCTTCGACAACCCCAGCAAAATCACTGCGGGGATCGCAAGCGCGAAGAAGAGCGCGGTTTCGCTCAATCGATGGGGGTGGCAGCGCGCGGCGCACGAACGCCGGCCCGATCGCGGCGCTTGAGCTCAGCCTTGAGCGCCTCCGGCCGCGGCGCCCACAGAAAGCCGAAGCTGACCGTGCCGTGCTTGGTCTCGACCGCATGATGCAGCCGGTGCGCCTGGACGATGCGCTTCATGTAGGTCGATTTCGGCAGATACCGCGTCGCGATGCGGCGATGGACGATCACGTCGTGGAACCCGAAATAGATCGCGCCATACGCCGCGATCCCGGCCCCGATCCACGCCCACCCCGGCCACCAGCCCAGTTGGACGCCGCCGAACAGCAGCACGATCGACGGCACCGCGAAAATCACCGCATAAAGGTCGTTTAGTTCCCAATTTCCTTCGCGCCGCGCGTGATGGCTGGCGTGGAGGAACCAGCCCGGCCCGTGCATCACCCAGCGGTGCATGACATAGGCAAAGCCCTCCATGCCCAGCACGGTGGCGAGGAAGATTGCGATACCCGACGGCCAGTTCATCGCGCTGCATATAGGGCTTGCGTCCCGGCAAGGCGAGCGGGGGTGGATTCGCCGCCCCCGCTGTGCTTAAGGCTCATGCCATTCCCAGTCTTCGAAAGGCCGCAGCCTTCCCATGAACATCCACGAATATCAGGCCAAGGAATTGCTGGCCACGTTCGGTGTCCCCGTCCCCGCGGGATTTGCGGCGTTGTCGGTCGAGGAAGCGGTCGAGGCCGCCAAGAAGCTGCCCGGGCCGCTGTATGTCGTGAAGGCGCAGATCCACGCCGGCGGCCGCGGCAAGGGCAAGTTCAAGGAACTCGGCCCCGACGCCAAGGGCGGCGTGCGGCTGGCCAAGACGCTCGACGACGTCCGCGCGGCGGCGGCCGACATGCTCGGCAATACGCTGGTGACGATCCAGACCGGCGAGCACGGCAAGCAAGTCAACCGCCTCTACGTCACCGATGGCGTCGACATCGCGAAGGAATTCTACCTCGCATTGCTCGTCAACCGCGCGAGCGGGCGGATCGGCATGGTCGTGTCGACCGAGGGCGGGATGGACATCGAAACCGTCGCGCACGACACGCCGGAGAAGATCACCACGATCGACATCGACCCGGCGACCGGCTTCATGCCGCATCACGGCCGCGCGGTTGCCGCCGCTCTGGGCCTCGAGGGCGACCTCGCCAAGCAGGCCACATCGACCGCTTCGAAGCTCTACGACGCGTTCCTCGGCACCGACGCCGAGCAGATCGAGATCAACCCGCTCGCGGTCACCGACGACGGCAAGCTGATGGTGCTCGACGCCAAGGTCGCGTTCGACGGCAACGCGATGTTCCGCCACAAGGATCTGATGGAGCTTCGCGACGAGACCGAGGAGGATCCGGCCGAGCTCGAAGCCTCCAAATACGACCTCGCCTACATCAAGCTCGACGGCGATATCGGCTGCATGGTCAACGGCGCCGGCCTCGCCATGGCGACGATGGACATCATCAAGCTCAACGGAATGTTCCCGGCCAACTTCCTCGACGTCGGCGGCGGCGCATCGAAGGAGAAGGTGACGGCGGCGTTCAAGATCATCCTCGCCGACCCGAACGTGAAGGGCATCCTGGTCAACATCTTCGGCGGCATCATGAAATGCGACATCATCGCCGACGGCATCGTCGCCGCGGCGAAGGAAGTGAATTTGTCAGTGCCGCTGGTGGTTCGCCTGGAAGGGACCAACGTCCAGCAGGGCAAGGACATATTGGCCAATTCGGGCCTCGCGATCGTTCCCGCCAACGATCTGGGCGATGCGGCACGCAAGATCGTTGCCGAGGTGAAGAAGGCGGCCTGATGGGCTCAGACAGCCTTTCTAACCTTACAATTTCGGCAATGCTTGTTGCGCTGCCGATCGCGACGATATTCGCGGCGTTGGGAAAGTGGGGCATCCGCGTGGCGATCGCGTTGGTAGCTGTCACCGGTCTGACCAACATTGTGTTGGCGAATTACGTGAGCGAATTCGGCGAATTGGGTTTGATGCTGACGGCTGCTCTCGCTGTCGCTGCCGCCACGTTGATTTGGATCGGCTGGAAGATCGGCGAAGGTTTTCGCGAAAGGCGCGCCTCCCCAGGAAAGCGTCACGGAATGATTGGAGAGTAGTCAGATGAAGGTGCTGGTCCCGGTCAAGCGCGTGCTTGATTACAACGTGAAGCCCCGCGTGAAAGCGGACGGGACGGGGGTCGATCTGGCCAACGTCAAGATGTCGATGAATCCGTTCGACGAGATCGCGGTCGAGGAAGCGATCCGCCTGAAGGACAAGGGCGTGACCGAGATCGTCGCGGTGTCGATCGGCGAACAGAAGTGCCAGGAAACGCTGCGCACTGCGCTCGCGATGGGCGCCGACCGCGCGATCCTCGTCGTGTCGGACGAGAAGATCGAGCCGTTGGGCGTCGCCAAGTTGCTCAAGGCGATCGTCGAGGCCGAGAAGCCCGACCTCGTCATCCTCGGCAAGCAAGCGATCGACGACGACAACAACCAGACCGGCCAGATGCTCGCCGGGCTGCTCGGCGTCGGCCAGGCGACCTTCGCCTCGAAGGTCGAACTCGCCGCGGACAGCGTCACGGTGACGCGCGAAGTCGATGGCGGGTCGGAGACCGACAGACTGACGCTCCCAGCGATCATCACCGTCGATCTTCGCCTCAACGAGCCGCGCTACGCGTCGCTGCCCAACATCATGAAGGCCAAGTCGAAGCCGATGGAGCAAAAGACGCCCGCCGATTACGGCGTCGACGTGTCGCCGCGGCTGACCACGCTCAAGGTCATCGAGCCGGCCAAGCGCACCGCCGGCGTCAAGGTCGCGGATGTCGATGAACTGGTCGCAAAACTCAAGGCGATGGGAGTCGCCAAGTAACCCAACCTCCGTTCGCCCTGAGCTTGTCGAAGGGCTGCACTTCCAAACGGACGAAGAAAGGGTAGGGCGTCGACAAGCTCAGCCCGAACGGATTGAGAAGGATGAAATTATGAAGACTCTGGTTTGGGTCGAACATGACGGAAGTGCCGTCAAGGACGCCACGCTCGCCGTGGTCACCGCCGCGTCGCAGCTAGGCGAGGTCCATCTGCTGGTCGCGGGTCAGGGCGTCGATGGCGTCGCGGCCGAGGCCGCCAGGATCGCCGGCGTCGGCAAGGTCCATGTCGCCGACGACGCGGCTTACGCGCACGCGCTGGCCGAGAATGTCGCGCCGCTGGTCGTGTCGCTGATGGACCACCACGACGCGTTCCTCGCGCCCGCCACCTCGAACGGCAAGAACATCGCGCCGCGCGTCGCAGCCCTGCTAGACGTGATGCAGATCAGCGACATCCTGTCGGTTGAGAGCGACGACACGTTCACGCGCCCGATCTACGCCGGCAACGCTATCGCCACCGTCCAGACCAGGGACGCCAAGAAGGTCATCACCGTGCGCGGCACCGCGTTCGAGAAGGCCGAAACGTCGGGCGGGTCGGGCACGATCGAGAAGGTCGCGGCCACCGGCGACAGCGGCAAGTCGATTTATGTCGGGTCGGAGATCGCCAAGCTCGAACGCCCCGAGCTGACCAGCGCGAAGGTCATCGTCTCGGGCGGCCGCGCGCTGCAGACCAGCGAGAATTTCCACTCGCTGATTGAACCGCTCGCCGACAAGCTCGGCGCCGCGGTCGGCGCCAGCCGCGCCGCGGTCGATGCGGGCTACGTCCCCAACGACTATCAGGTCGGCCAGACCGGCAAGATCGTCGCCCCCGAAGTCTATATCGCGATCGGCATCTCCGGCGCGATCCAGCATCTGGCGGGTATGAAGGACTCCAAGACGATCATCGCGATCAACAAGGACGAGGACGCCCCGATTTTCCAGGTCGCCGACATCGGTTTGGTTGGGGATCTGTTCAAGATTGTTCCGGAATTAACCGAGAAGCTTTGATCACCGTCAATCGATGACAAAAAGGGCGGCGTCGCAGGACGTCGCCCTTTTTGTCAGGGCGGCCGCGCGGTTCGATCCAACAATGTTTCGGGCGCGCCTGAGTCAATCGGCGCCGAGCGGTTTGGGCGGTGCGATCTCGTTCCCCGGCAGCGGTGGCACCGAGCGCAGGACCAGCGCAATAATAAGCGCCACCCCGCCCAGCGCGCCGCAGAACCACGCCACCCCCGGCCAGCCCCATCGCGTCCACGCGACCCCACCGAGCGACCCGAGCACGCTCGATCCGGCATAATAGAAAAACAGATACAGCGCCGCCGCCTGGCCGCGCCGCCTGAGCGCGCGCCGCCCCACCCAAGCGCTGGCGATCGAATGCGCCCCGAAGAAGCCGACCGTCGCGATGCCGATCCCCGCGATCACCAGCGCGAGCGACTGCGCGGCGGTCAGCGCGACGCCGGCGATCAACAGCACCACCGGCACCCAGAACAGTCGCCGCCGCCCCACGCGCCCGGCCATCCCGCCAAACCAGGCCGAGCTCGCCGAGCCGAGCAAGTAAAGCAGGAAGATCGCGCCGACCGCCGCATGGCCCAACGAATAGGGCGCCGCCATCAGCCGAAACCCGGCATAATTGTAGAGGCTGACGAACACCCCCATCAGCACGAACGCCTCGACGAACAGCAACGGCATCGCGCGATCGCGGAACAGCGAGAGGAAGCCGTGCGCGACCTGGCGCGGGGTGTGCGCGGCCGGTGTAAAGTGCCGTGACGCCGGGGCGAGCCGACGGAACGCCTCCGCCATCACCAGTCCGGCGACGCCCACGGCCGCAACCGCGCCACGCCACCCGGCCCAATCGGTCAACAGGCTGACCCCGAGCCGCCCCGCCATCCCGCCGATCGCGCTGCCGGCGATGTACAACCCCATCGCCGACCCGACCGAGGCGTGATCGACTTCCTCCGCGACGTACGCCATCGCCACCGCCGGCACGCCCGCCAGCGCGACTCCGGTCAGGAAGCGCAACGCCAACAGAGCAGGCCAGCCGGGGGCAGCGGCGGTGGCGAGGCTGAACCCGCCCGCCAGAAACATCGCCGCCACCATCATCGGCCGCCGCCCGATCCGATCGGACAGCGCACCGGCCACCACGATACCCACCGCGAGCGGCCCGGTCGCGAGTCCGACGGCGAGGCTCGCGCTTTCGGCGCTAAGATGGAAATCGTGCGCGAACAGCGGCAGCAACGGCTGCGCCGAATAAAGCAGCGAAAACGTCGAGAACCCCGCGAACAGCATCGCCAGCGTCAGACGCCGATAGTCCGCGCTTCCCTTGGTCAACGCCATCAACGCAGTGCCCGCGCAAGCCGCGCCGACGCACCATAGGTCGACAGCCAGACCAGCGCTTCGGTCGTTCCGGCGATCAAGCGCTCGAGCCATCGCGGCCGGACACCACCGACCGCCACGGCTTTGTCGAGGTGATCGACCTCCTGATCACGGATCGCGGCGATCACGCGCATGAGCGCCATGTCGTGTTGCTCGAGCCAGGCAATTTGGTCGTTCATATGACGATGAACGGTTCGCTCGACCGCCTCGGTGCAGGTCAGAATCGCGTTGCGTCCAAGGAGCGCCGTGAAAAAGCCCAGAAGCGCACCGCCGACCCACCAGAAAGGCAGCATGTGACAGGCGACGATGCCGCGGTGTCGCATCTCGTTCTCGAATGCCTCACGATGAGCGATCTCGTCGGTCAGCGCCGCGCGCAGCATCGGCAGCAAATCCGGCGCAACGAGCCGCGCGACGCGAATCTGCGCGCCATAGATGCGGATCGCGCCGGCCTCGCCAGCATGATCGACGCGCAAGATGTCGCGCAGGATCGCCGCATCACTCAAGTGCCGCCCCCGATCAAGTAGCGCGTCCGGCGAACCGCAGCACGGCGAAGCCGGTGAGCGCGGACAGCAACGACCCTGCGAGCACACCGACCTTGACCTGGTCGATCATCGCTTCATTGCCGGGGAACGCCAGCCCGCCGATGAACAGGCTCATCGTGAATCCGACCCCGCAGAGCAGCGCGACGCCGTAGATTTGCGCCCAGCTCGCACCCTCGGGCGGTTGCGCGAGCTTGAAGGCCGCGGCGAGGCGGACGCTGGCGAAGATGCCGGCTTGCTTGCCGAGGAACAGCGCCAGAGCGATCCCGAGCACAAGCGGCTGCGCCAGCGTCGCCAAGCTCATGCCCTTGAGCGACACGCCGGCGTTGGCGAACCCGAACAGCGGGAAGATCGCGAACGCGACCCAAGGGCTGAGCGCATGCTCGAGCCGGTGGAGCGGCGTATGCTCGTCCTCGCCACCGCCGGGCACCAGCATCGCAGTGACGACGCCCGCGATCGTCGCGTGGACGCCCGACATCAGCACCAGCAGCCACAGCACCGCGAACCCGATCAGATAAGGCCACAACGCTTTCACCCCCGACCGGTTGAGCGCGAACAGCCCCGCCGCGACCGCCGCCGCGCCGCCGAGCGCCGCCAGCGCCAGCCCATGCGTGTAGAACAGCGCGATGATCGCCACCGCCCCCATGTCGTCGACGATCGCGACCGTGGTCAGGAACAGCTTGAGCGAGGCCGGCACGCGCGGGCCGGCGAGCGCGAGCACGCCGATCGCGAACGCGATGTCGGTCGCCGCGGGGATCGCCCAGCCGCTGCGCACGTCCGCGGCGCCTCCTGTGATCGCGAGGTAGAGCAACGCCGGCAACGCCATCCCCGCGATCGCGGCGATCACTGGCAGGCGGCGTTTCTCGGCGCTCGCGAGTTCGCCGCCGACCAGTTCGCGCTTGATCTCCAGCCCGACGAGCAGGAAGAACACCGCCATCAGCCCATCGTTGATCCACAGATGCACCGTCATCGGCCCGATCTTGGGTGCGAGCACCGGGCCGGTTTCGACATGTAGCAAGTGGAAGTAGGCGTCGGCGAGCGGCGAATTAGCCGCGATCATCGCGAGCGCAGCGGCGGCCATCAGCACGATTCCGCCGGCGGCTTCGTCGGCGAGGAAGCGTTGGAGGATGGAGGGTTTCGCGTCCCGCATTTCACTTTCCGTCACGGACTTGTTCCGGCATCCACCGGGCCGCAAGTGCCGCGTCCGGTTGGTTTGCGGCACGTTGGACCCCGGAACAAGTCCGGGGTGACGGTTAGTTCTTGGCGAGCGCTTCCGCGATCAGCTTGCGGGTATTGCCGATGCCGTAGAGCGCGATGAAGCTGCCCATGCGCGGGCCCTGGCTGGACCCGAGCAGCGTCTCATACAGCGCCTTGAACCAGTCGCGTAAGTTCTCGAACCCGCCGCTCTTGCCGATCTCGTAGACGATGTTCTGGATGTCCTCCGCGCTCGCGTCGGCGGGCAGTGCGGCGAGATCCGCGTCGAGTTGCTTCAGCGCCGCGACCTCGACGCCCTCTGGCGCACGCCGCACCAAGGTCGGAGCGACGAAATCGCGCGCATAAGCCAGCGCATAGCCGATGAGCTTGTCGAGCTCGGGAAAGTCCGCCGCTTTGGCCCCCGGCAGGTAATTGCCGAGATAGCCCCACACCTGATCCCTGGTCGCGTCCGCGCCCATCACCCCGACCAGGTTGAGCAGCAGCCCGAACGTCACGGGCAGCGCGTCCTGCGGCACTTGGCCGTTATGGATGTGGTGGACGGGATTGCCGAGCCGCTCCTTCTCGTTCTGCCCATGATAATTGGCGCGAAACTGCCAGTAATCGTCGACCGCGCGCGGGATCAGCCCGAGGTGGAGCGACTTCGCCTTCTTGGGCTCGCGATAGATATAGAAGGCCAGGCTCTCGTCGGGGCCGTAGGTCAGCCATTCGTCGATCGACAGGCCATTGCCCTTCGACTTCGAAATCTTCTCGCCCTTTTCGTCGAGGAACATCTCGTAATTGAAGCCTTCGGGCGGACGCCCGCCGAGCGCGCGCGCGATCTTGCCCGACTGGATCACCGAATCGATCAGGTCTTTGCCCGCCATTTCGTAATCGACGCCGAGCGCGACCCAGCGCATCGCCCAGTCGACCTTCCATTGCAGCTTGGCGCCGCCCGACAGGATCGATTGCTCGACGCTCTCACCGTCATCCTCGAACCGGACGAGTCCTGCATCGGCATCGACCACTTCGACCGGCACCTGGAGCACGATCCCGCTCGTCGGACTGATTGGCAGCACCGGCGAATAGGTCGCGCGCCGTTCGGCGCGGAGCGTCGGCAGCATGATGTCCATAACCGCCTGGTAATTGCGGAGCACATCGCGCAACGCGTCGTCGAACTTGCCGGCCGCGTAATAGTCGGTCGATGACACGAACTCATACTCGAACCCGTAGCGGTCGAGGAAGTCGCGCAGCATCGCGTTGTTGTGCGCGGCGAAGCTGTCGTGCGTGCCGAACGGATCGGGGATCGTGGTCAGCGGCTTGCCGAGATATCCGCTGAGCATGTCCTTGTTGGGGACGTTGTCGGGCACCTTGCGCAGCCCGTCCATGTCGTCGCTGAACGCGATCAACCGGGTCGGCGTGTCGGACAGCGTTTCGAACGCATGCCGCACCATCGTCGTGCGCAGCACTTCGTTGAACGTGCCGATATGCGGCAGGCCCGACGGGCCATAGCCCGTCTCGAACAACACCGCGCCGCCGCCGGGCCTCCCGTCCGGATAACGCTTGAGCAACTTGCGCGCCTCTTCGTAGGGCCAAGCCTTGGATTCGAGAGCGGCGGTTCGGAGAGCGGCATCGACGGTCATGATGCAGGCCACGTAGCGAGCCAAGCCGCCCGCGTCACCCCGACTTACCAGGTTGCCATTCTGTTCCGCATCGCTCACGGTCGCGCCGTGCTTCCCTACCCCGCCCTTCACGCGAGCCATGCCGGCGTCTGGATCGCCGATGCGGAGGGCGCGCGGGCGGTCGGGCGGGGCGAGGCGATCCGGTGCGCGGCCGACACGCCGATGATCGTGCTCAACGCGCCGCTGGTCGGGCAGCGGCTGGGGTATGCCGAGCTGTCGGGGCTCGATTTGCTGGAGCTGTTCGCGTTCCTCAAGCCCGCGACCTTCCTGCCGCCGACGCCGCGTGGCTTGGCGCGGATGGTCGGGCTGACGCCGCCAGAGGATGAGGCGAGTATCGCAAGCTTCCTGCGCGACGCCGCCGCCGCATTGTTGACGATCCCGGCAAGCGACTGGCCCGAGCGCGAGGGGGCGTGGACCGCCGCGCAATCGCTCGGGCGGCTGCGCTGGCCGTGGGCGCCGCCGC
>JBDSED010000018.1:0-3898 GCA_039920225.1 Sphingomonas sp. | reverse complement strand
TCGCTGCTCAACGGCCTGCCGGTCAGCATCAAGACGGTACAATGGGGCGATGGCCTGGTGGCGAGCCAGATCGCGCTCAAGACCAAGGACCTCAAGACCGCGTCGATGATCCGCAACGGCACCGACCAGCGCTTTGACGAACAGACCGCGGCCACCGAGGCGCTGCGGGGTCGCGTGGCCGACATCGATAATTATATCGTCAAGGGCACGACCAACGTGAACTTCGACACGGGCAAGGCCGATCTGTCGCCGCAGGCGAAGGCCGATCTCTGCACCGCGGCGGCTTCGGCCCAGGCGACGAACAATGCGCTGCTTTTAGTGCTTGGCTACACCGACTCGACCGGCAGTGAGGACGTCAATCAGGCGCTCAGCGAGAAGCGCGCCGCCAAGGTTGTCAACTTCCTGCAGCAGAAGTGCGGGTGGAAGCCGTACCGCATGCTGACCCCGACGGGCATGGCGACGGCCGATCCGGCGGCGGACAACTCCACGCCCGAAGGCAAGGCCCAAAACCGCCGTGTGGCGGTGAACGTCATGGTCAGCAAGGCCGTCGACGGCATGTAAGGTGCCCCGGGGTGGGCATCGCCCACCCCGGGCTCCGATCCGGAACCGGTCGGACGCGGATTGCATTCCCGCGACCTAGTCGCCGACGTCCGGCTAAAGCCTAAGCAAAGCCGATCTTGACGGCACGGCGGTAGCGCATCGCGCCGCCGATAAACCCGAAACCCCCGATGACCATCGCCCATGTCGCCGGTTCTGGCACGCCCTGAACCGCGCCGATCTGCCCGCGTATCTCGCCACCCGGAAACACCGCGTTGTGGATATTGATATATGCGTTGCCGCTTTTGATACCGAGGATGTTTGCGACCGAAACACCGCCAAAGGTGTTGCTGTAGCTACCGGATGTCGCGGACGGAAAACCCGTGAACGGAATGACGACGGGCCCGTTCGCGTTGGCCGCAACGCAGCAATGGATATGCGCCGCCGTCGCGGGTCCGCCCGTTAGACCGGTAAAGGTCAGGCTGACCGAAACGGTGTTTAAAACGTCGTCTACCGTCACGGTGTAGGTGCCTGTCGCGGTCGACCCATTAGCCGGCACCGAATTGGCCCCGCTAAGCGTTCCGCTATAGATGAAGATGCTCGCTGAGGCCACGTTGGGAAGAGCGGCGAGCAAGATCGGCAGTGCAATCTGGAATGTTTTGGAGACGTGCATGTCGAGTGCCCTCCATGTCAAAAACGACTCGCTAACCATATCACACTTTGCATCAGGAAACAGGATCAAGGAACGGTCGCAAACGATCCGCCCTGATCGCCGATGTTCCGATGCCGCTTGCAATGTAGGATTTCGCCTGACAACCTTGCTGCCCGCTCTTTGATATGGTCGATGCGCATCGCAAACGGCTCGCCGCCGCTCGCATTAGTGCGCGCCAAAGTTAAAAGATCAGGCGGTTTATCGGTAACTTTCGCGGCGTTCGTCACGCCCCGATCCCGTTAAGTTGCATGAAGTGAAGTGTTGTTGCGCGACACCTTCGCCAACTTCGGCGGCTACCGCCCCGCCAACTTATCCTTCAAACCAGCGAGCGCGCTTAACGGCCGAGCCTCGTCCTCGCTGATCACGCCGGCCGCGTTGAGCGCGGCTTCCGCCCCCGGCCCGCGCGGGAATGGGTCGAGCGCCAGCGCCATCGTTTCCGCAGCGGCTTCGCCCAGATCGATCGCGCTGCCGTCATACGGGACAACGTCGAGATCGGCGTCGCCGAGTTCGACTTCATCGCCCGCCGCGTCGCTCGCCGCGACGAAGCGCAGCGCGACCGGTTCGTCGATCTTGGCAGGCAAGGGATCGCCGGTAACGCTGCACGCCTGGGTCAGCGCGGCGGTGACTCGCCCTTCGACGGCGATCCCGCTCGCCTCGCGACGGATCGCAAACTCGCCTGCGAGCCGGTCGATGCCGACGAGGTCGAAGCGCTTGGCGAGCGCCGCGCGTTCTTGGGCGCCCGCCTCGATCGTCACGGTGCGCGGCTCGCCGATCGTGTCGATTCGCTCGGGCCGCGAGAATTCGGGCGCACTCATGGCAGCTCGCCGGCGATCAGGCGATTGATGCCGATGCCCGCGACACCCTCGCGCAACGCCAGCAATTCGCGCTCGACATGGCCCAACGCCGCATCCGCCGGGGCCTCACCGCGGTAAAGGTTGCGCGCCAGCGCTGGCCTGAGGTCGCCCGCCGCGAGCCCGTCGCGATACGCACCGAGCCGCCCGCCCAGCATCCCCATCATCCGCCCGACATGCTTGCCGACCAGCAGATCGCCGATCCCGATTTCGCGCAATTGCGGATCGACGTCGTCGACGAATGCTTCGGCCAGGTGAGTCGCCGCGGGCACACCCGCCGGATCGCCCTCCAGCCGCAGCATCACGATTGCCAAAACCGCAGCGATCATGTCGAACCGCCCGTCGATCGTGTCGCGTACCGCACCCTCGATATACCAATGCGGCGCCCGCGCCCGCGCCACCACCGCGGCATAGAGCGCGGCGCTCTCGCCACGTTTCGCCTTAAATCGGTCGAAAAAACCCATCACTTGCCCTTGACCTCAGCGGCCTTGTGCCACCGGCATGGTCCGCATATTGAGGCGATCGGCGCGCGATGCAATCGCGGCGCCGGGTGAAGCGTGATGCGCGGGAGAATCGAATTGACCAAGGCCGGCCGGATCATGGCCCTCACCGCGACGCTGTCCGCACTGACGTTGGCCGGGGCGTGCACGCCGCTGCGCTCGCACCAGGGCTATATCATCGACGCCGACCTGGTGAACTCTGTGCAGCCGGGAGTCGACAACCGCAATTCGGTGCTCAAGACGCTCGGCAAGCCCAGTTTCGCCAGCCAGTTCAACACGGGCGATTGGTATTATATCGCGCGCGACAGCCGCAACCTCGCCTATCTCAAGCCGAAAGCAGCGAGCCAGCTCACGCTCAAGATCTCCTTTACGCAAGGCGGCGTGGTGTCGGGCATCACCCGCACCGGCGTCGATCAGGTCGCGTCGATCGACCCCTATAGCAAGAGCACGCCGACGCTCGGCCGCAAGCGCAGCTTCTTCGAGGAACTGTTCGGCAACATCGGCGCGGTCGGTACCGGGGGAGGCGCAGGCAAGGGCGGCGGGGACGACTCGCAACCCTGAACCCTTGCCCTAACATGACCAGCGCGTTCGCGGCGGGTTCAGTCCAAGACTCCTAAAACGCTCTCCATGGCGGCGCATCGATTCTCGCGCCGCTGATAAGAATGGAGAGACGATCATGCGTAAACTGATCCTCACTGCGCTGATGGCGGCAACCGTTTTCCCGGTCGCTGCCGAGGCGCAATCGCGCGGAGAGATCCGCCGCGACCGCCGCGACATCCAGGAGCAACGCCGCGACTATCGCGACGCTATCCGCCGCGGCGACGTGCGCGATGCGCGCGATGCCCGTGGCGACCTGAGGGACGCCCGCCGCGAATTGCGCGAAGACCGAAACGACCGCAACCGCCGCTGGGGCGACAATGACTGGCGCACGTGGCGCAATTCCAATCGCACCGTCTATTCGCGCGGCAATTGGCGCGCGCCGTTCCGGTACAATGCGTTTCGTGCGGGCGTCCGCATCGCGCCGACCTATTACGGGTCACGCTATTCGATCGCCGATCCTTGGCGCTATCGCCTGCCGGCGGCAGGCTACGGCCAGCGCTGGGTTCGTCACTTTGACGACCTGCTGCTCGTCGACACGCGCCGCGGCATCGTGCTTCGCGTGCTCAACAACTTCTACTGGTAACCGCCAGTAGTGGCAGGCGCCCGGGCGATTTCAATGCCCGCCCGGGCGCCTTTGCCTTTCATCTCATCGTAAATACCACTTGATCGACGACCTTGCCGCCAAGGTCGAGCAAGGC
>JBDSED010000017.1:0-11230 GCA_039920225.1 Sphingomonas sp. | reverse complement strand
TCTTCATGGAGATCGCCAAGCTGCGCGCCGCGCGCGTCCTCTGGCACCGCGCGATGACCGAGCTCGGCGCGCAGGACGAGCGCTCGAAGATGCTGCGCACGCATTGCCAGACCAGTGGGGTCAGCCTGACCGAACAGGACCCGTACAACAACGTCATGCGCACCACGATCGAGGCGATGGCGGCGATGCTTGGGGGCACGCAAAGCCTCCACACCAACGCGCTCGATGAGGCGATCGCGCTCCCCACCGATTTCTCCGCCCGGATCGCGCGCAACACGCAGATTGTGATCCAGGAAGAGACGGGGATGACCAGGGTCGTCGATCCGCTCGGCGGCTCTTACTATGTCGAGAGCCTGACGCAGCAACTGGTCGATGGCGCGTGGGAGATCATCGAGCGCGTCGAACGCGAGGGCGGCATGGCCAAAGCGGTCGCTGCGGGCTGGCCCAAGGCGATGATCGAGGAAGCGTCGGCGGCACGCGCGGCGCGGGTCGATCGCGGCGAGGACGTGATCGTCGGGGTCAACAAATACCGCAAGGCCGACGAGGACCCGATCGACATCCTCGACGTCGACAATGTCGCGGTGCGCGAGGCGCAGGTCGCGCGGCTAAAGAAGGTCAAGGCGGGGCGCGATCAGGCTGCGTGTCAGGCGGCGCTCGACGCGTTGCGCGAGGGCGCGCGTGCCGGGTCAAGTCCTCCCCGGGACGGGGAGGGGGACCATGCGCAGCATGGTGGAGGGGGCGCGCCGCAAGCGTCGTCGCTGGAGGATGACCCCCTCCGTCAGCCTACGGCTGCCACCTCCCCGTCCCGGGGAGGATTGGAAACGAACTTGCTCGCGCTTGCCGTGGAAGCCGCCCGCCAGCGCGCGACGCTCGGCGAGATTTCCTCCGCGATGGAGGACGTGTTCGGCCGCTACGACACCGTCCCGACGCCGGTGAAGGGCATTTATGGCGGCGCGTATGCCGACGACGCGCGGTGGGACAATCTGATCGCGGGGGTCGAATCAACCGAGCGCCGGCTGGGCCGTCGCCCCCGCATGCTCGTCGCCAAGATGGGGCAGGACGGCCACGACCGCGGCGCCAATCTCGTGAGCTCGATGTTCGGCGATCTCGGCTTCGAGGTCGTCCCCGGTCCGCTGTTCCAGACGCCCAAGGAGGCCGCGATCCTCGCGCTCGACAGCGACGTCGACGTGGTCGGCGCCTCCAGCCTGGCGGCGGGGCACAAGACGCTGATCCCCGAACTGATCGGCCACCTCCGCGACGCCGGCCGCCCCGACATCAAGGTGATCGCGGGCGGCGTGATCCCCGCGCAGGACTATGACTTCCTGCGTGACGCCGGCGTGCAGGCGATCTTCGGTCCCGGCACCAACCTGATCAAGGCGGCGGAGGATGTGCTCCGTCTGCTCGGCCACAACATGCCGCCCGAAAGCGAGGCGGCGGAATGAACGCGGGCGGTCTCAATAATCGTTCCCCGGCGAAGGCCGGGGTCCAGTCCGGGGGCGTCGCAACTGGGCCCCGGCCTTCGCCGGGGAACAGGAATGACTGGACCCGCGGGGAAATCGCAGCGCTGTTCGACCTGCCGTTCACCGAACTGGTGTTCCGCGCGGGACAGGTTCATCGCGAGCATCACGCCGCGAACGAGGTTCAGCTCTCCACGCTCTTGTCGATCAAGACCGGCGGCTGCCCGGAGGACTGCGGCTATTGCTCGCAATCCGCGCACGCCGAAACGGGCCTCAAAGCCACCAAGCTGATGGACGTGCGCGCGGTCCTCCAGGCGGCGGCGCAGGCGAAGGATAACGGCTCGACGCGCTTCTGCATGGGCGCGGCGTGGCGTAACCCCAAGGACAAGGACATTCCCGCGCTCGCGCAGATGGTGAAGGGCGTCCGCGCGATGGGGATGGAGACGTGCATGACGCTCGGCATGCTGACGCCGGGCCAGGCCGACGCGCTCGCCGAAGCGGGGCTCGATTACTACAACCACAATATCGACACCTCGCCGGAGAATTACGCCAACGTCATCTCGACGCGGTCGTTCGCGGCGCGCATCGAGACGCTGGAGAATGTCCGCGAAGCGGGGATCAACGTGTGCTGTGGCGGGATCGTCGGGATGGGCGAAACGCGGAGCGACCGCGTCGGCTTCATCCACGCGCTCGCGACCTTGCCGGTCCATCCTGAAAGCGTGCCGATCAACGCGCTGGTGCCGGTGAGGGGCACGGTGCTGGGCGACATGCTCGCCGACACGCCGCTGGCCAAGATCGACGATATCGAGTTCGCGCGGACGGTGGCGGTCGCGCGGATCACGATGCCGGGGAGCATGGTGCGCCTGAGCGCGGGCCGCGAGAGCATGAGCGACGCGACGCAGGCCTTGTGCTTCCTGGCGGGCGCGAACTCGATCTTCACCGGCGACAAATTGCTGACCGCAGGCAATGCCGGCGAGGACAAGGACGCCGCGCTGTTCGCAAAGCTCGGCTTGGCGCCGATGGCGGCGGAGCAGCGTGTGGTGGAGGCGGCGGAGTGAAAGCGCGGTCAAACTCCGCGCGCTTGGGACCGGCGTTGCTCGCAACGCTTTGGGGCTCGATCGGTGCACCCATCATATGGGTCATGCTGACCCCGGCGTTCGGCCGCGATTCGAACGCCGTCTTGTACGCGCTTGTGGCAGCGGTCGTGCTCGCAATGGCTGGCTATGCCGCCACTATGTTCGTTATTCGACGTCGGAGTCACTGAGTGTTCAAGAAAATCCTGGTCGCCAATCGCGGCGAGATTGCGTGTCGTGTGATGCGCACCGCCAAGAAGATGGGGATCGCGACGGTCGCGGTTTATTCGGACGCCGACGCGCGCAGCCCGCATGTGCTGATGGCGGACGAAGCAGTGCGGCTCGGCCCTCCCCCGGCTGCCGAGAGCTATCTGCTCGCCGAATTGATCCTCGACGCGGCCAAGATTACCGGCGCGGATTGTATCCATCCGGGCTACGGCTTCCTGTCGGAGCGCGAGAGCTTCGCGCGCGCCTGCGCCGATGCCGGGATCGCGTTCGTCGGCCCGCCGCCCAACGCGATCGCCGCGATGGGCGACAAGATCGAATCGAAGAAACTCGCCAAGGCTGCGGGGGTCAACGTCGTCCCCGGTTTCCTGGGCGAGATCGCCGACACCGACGAGGCGGTGAAGATCGCGGGCGAGATCGGCTATCCGGTGATGATGAAGGCCTCGGCCGGCGGCGGCGGCAAGGGGATGCGGCTGGCGTATAGCGAGCAGGACGTCCGCGAAGGCTTCGAGGCGACCAAGCGCGAGGGCCTTGCGTCGTTCGGCGACGACCGCGTGTTCATCGAGAAATTCATCCTCAGCCCGCGCCACATCGAAATCCAGGTGATGGGCGACCAGCACGGCAACATCCTCTACCTCGGCGAGCGCGAATGCTCCGTCCAGCGTCGCCACCAGAAGGTCGTCGAAGAAGCCCCGTCGCCGTTCGTCACGCCCAAAATGCGAAAGAGTATGGGCGAGCAGGCGGTCGCGCTGGCCCGCGCAGTGGGCTATTACTCGGCCGGCACTGTCGAGCTGATCGTGTCGGGCGCCGACACGACGGGACAGGGCTTCTACTTCCTCGAAATGAACACTCGGCTGCAGGTCGAGCACCCGGTGACCGAGGCGATCACCGGGCTTGATCTGGTCGAACTTATGATCCGCGTTGCGGCGGGCGAGAAGCTGCCGCTGACGCAGGATCAGGTGCAGCTCAACGGCTGGGCGATTGAAAACCGCGTCTATGCCGAAGACCCCTATCGCGGGTTCCTGCCATCGATCGGGCGGCTCGTGCATTACGATCCGCCTGCGAGCGAGGACACGCCCTACGGCGAAACCGCGACCGACGGCTACGTTCGCGTCGACGATGGCGTGACCGAGGGCGGCGAAGTGTCGATGTTCTACGACCCGATGATCGCCAAGCTGATCACCTGGGCGCCGACCCGCGAAGAGGCGATCGACGAACAGATCGCCGCACTCGATGCATTCGAGATCGACGGGCCGGGCAACAATATCGACTTCCTCTCCGCGCTGATGCAGCACCCGCGCTTCCGTTCGGGAGCGATCACCACCGGATTCATCGCCGAGGAATATCCCGACGGTTTCCACGGCGCGCTGGCCTCGGCCGACTTGCTTAAGTCGCTTGCCGCGATCGCCGCCTTCGCCGCGACAGCCGAGGCGGATCGTGCGCGGCGGATCGACGGCCAACTCGGCAAGCGCCTGCGCCCGCCTTCGGCGTGGACGGTGCGGATCGATGGTGTCGATCATGACGTTTCGATCTCGACCGACGGCGTCACGGTCGATGGCGCGGCGCATGAGATCGCGCTCGAATACACGCCGGGCGACCGCGTCGTGCATGCCGAACTCGCCGATAGCGACCTGACCGTTCGCATCGCCCGCACGCGGACCGGTTTTAAGCTGACCGCCCGCGGCGCGAGCCATGTTGCCCGAGTCTTGCCCATCGGCGTCGCCGCTTTCGCGCATCACCTGATCGAGAAGATTCCGCCCGATCTGTCGAAATTCCTGATCGCGCCGATGCCGGGGCTGCTCGTGCGGCTCGATGTCGGCGTCGGCGACAGCGTCCAGCCGGGTCAGCCGCTCGCGGTGGTCGAGGCGATGAAGATGGAGAATATCCTCCGCGCCGAAAAGGGGGCCATCGTCAAATCGGTCGAGGCCAAGGCCGGCGACAGTCTGGCGGTCGATCAGGTGATCCTGGAACTCGAATAGAGGTCGAACTGCGCGCGAAGCTCGGCCAGGTCTTCCTCGGTATCGACGTCGATCAACTCGTCAGGATGGGTCACGATGTGACGGCCGGCGAGGATCAGGTCGCGCGCGCCGTTGTCGCCCTGCATCGCCTCAAGCGCGTCGAACCGCGCCGCTCCGAACAAGGCCGGGGGCTTGGGCTGCACACCATCGCTGGACGCGACCACGGTATCTGGCCCTTGCGCCGCATCGAACAGGCGGTGAATGTGGGTCGCGGGGACGCGCGGCATGTCGGCTAGCGCGATCAGCACGCCCTCGATGCCATCGCCGCGCGCCGCCTGGACGCCCAGTCGAACCGATAGCGACAGTCCCTGTTCGGGGTGTTGGTTGCGGATGACGTCGTATCCACGCGCGGCATAGTCGAGCTTCACCCCGTCCTGGACGACGATGCGTTTGGCGAACGGCACCTCCTCCAGCGCGGTCACCACATGCATGCCAAGCGGCTGGCCGAGGAAGGGCTGGATCAACTTGTCGGACAGCCCGAACCGCGCCGACTTGCCCGCCGCCAGCAGGACCAGCGCTGTGTTCTCAGCCCCGATCATGGAAATGCGCGACCATCGCTGCGGCGATCGACAGCGCGATTTCGGCCGGGCCGATCGCGCCGATGTCGAGCCCTGCGGGGGCGTCGATGCGGTCGAGGTCGGCCTCGCTGACCCCCGACGCCGCCAGCCGTTCGCGCCGCGCGGCGTGGCTGCGGCGTGATCCGAGCGCCGCCACATAGCCCGTCGGCGCGGCGAGCGCGGCTTCGAGCGCGGGGTCGTCGATCTTGGTATCGTGGCTCAACGTCACGACCGCGGTGGACGGGCCGGGGTTGAACGCTGCCACCGCTTCGTCTGGCCAGCGGTCGTCGAGCGCGACGCCGGGGAAACGCTCCTCGGTCAGGAAGCGCGCGCGGGGATCGATCACCGTCGTCGCGATCCCAAGTTCGCGTGCCAGCCCGGCGAGCGCCTGCGCGATCTGCACGGCGCCGACGATCAGCAATCTGCGCGGCGGGTCGTAGCGGTTGACGAACGCGGCGCCCTCCAGCGGGCGCAGGCTCGACTGGCCGGTGTCGAGGTCGGTGGTAACGGTAGGCGCATTGCCGGCCGCGCGCGCCTCGGCGATACGGTCGAACAGTTCGGGATCGAACCCGTCGGCTGAGACCGGCTGGACCATCACCGATATCTCGCCGCCGCACGGCAAGCCGACTTCCCATGCCGCGGCGTCGGCGACACCATATTGCTTCACCTGGAACGGCGCGCCGGCGATGACTTCGGCGGCGGTGGTCAGGATGTCGTTCTCGACGCAGCCGCCCGAGACCGATCCTTCGAACCGGCCGTCCTGGTGGACGATCATATGGCTACCGCGCGGCCGCGGGGCCGATCCCCAGGTCGAGACCACCGTGGCGAGCGCCATCGGCGCCCCCTTCCACGCCTCGGCAGCGGCGATGACGGCGTCGTTATCGGCCATAAATCCTCCCCGCTTGCTGGGAGTGGAACCAGCGAAGCTGGTGGAGGGGGCGGGCAGCATGGGACGCCGAGGAGGCGAGCCCCCTCCGTCGCGCTACGCGTGCCACCTTCCCGTCCCGGGGAGGATTGGCAAACATCCTCATACCGGCGGCAACCCTGCCAACAATTTGTCGAGCGTCACCGGGAAGTCGCGCACCCTGACCCCGCACGCATTGTAGATCGCGTTCGCCACCGCCGCGCCGGCGCCCGAAATGCCCAACTCGCCGACCGCTTTCGCGCCGATCGGGTTGGCGCTGTCGTCGATCTCCTCGATGAAATGGCACTCGACCGCGGGCGCGTCCGCATTCACCGCGACGTGATATTCGCCGAAATCGGGGTTCACGAACTGCCCGGTGCGCGTGTCGACCACCGCATCCTCGCTCAACGCATAGCCGATCCCCCAGATCATCCCGCCGACCATCTGGTTGCGTGCGGTCTTTTCGTTCATCACGCGGCCGACGTCGAACACGCCGATCAGCCGGCGGACGCGGACTTCGCCCGTGACGGCGTTGACCGCGACCTCGGCGAATTGCGCGCCGTGGCTGGCCTGGCTGGTGCGGCGGCTGACCTGGCCGGGACCCATCTTGCCGGTCGCGACGATCGGTTTGTCGACCAGATCGGCGATCGGCGACGATCGTTTCCCCGCGCTGACCACGCCGTCCTTGAGCGTCAGTTCGTCGGGCGCGGCGTTCATCCGCAGCGCGAGTTCGGTCAGGATATCCTCACACGCCAGCGCCACCGCCGACCCCGAACTGCCCGCGCCGAACGATCCGCCCGACCCGGCGCTGGCCGGGTAGTCGGTGTCGCCCAACCGCACGTCGATCGCCGACATCGGTAAACCGAGCATCTCGCCCGCGACTTGCGCCAGGATCGTGTAGGTGCCGGTGCCGATGTCGGTCATGTCGGTTTCGATCACGGCGCGGCCCTCGGGCGTCAGCGTAACTCGCGCCTCGGAATTGACCGTGAAATTGCCGCGCAGCGCCGCCGCCATGCCCATCCCGATCAGCCATTCGCCGTCGCGCACCGAGCTCGGGGTCGGATCGCGCTTGTCCCAGCCGAACCGCTGAGCGCCCTCCTCATAGCATCGCGTCATCAGCCGCGTGGTGAAGGGTTTGCCGGTGGTCGGGTCGCTCTCGGGCTCGTTGCGTTTGCGCAGCTCTATCGGATCGATCCCCAATCGCTCGGCCAGCTCGTCCATCGCGCATTCGACCGCGAAGGTGCCGACCGCTTCGCCCGGTGCACGCACCGCGCCCGACGAGGGTAGGTCGACGCGAGTCAGCGCGGTCGTGAACTTGCGATGCTCGGCCGCGTAGAGCGGCAGCGTGCCGAACGGGACGGGCTCGAGGAACCCCTTGTTGTCCTTTTGCGACGTCACGCTTTCGTGCGCGAACGCGCTGATCCGGCCGCCGGCGTCGCAGCCGATGCGGACGCGCTGGACCGTGTCGCCGCGGTGATGGACCAGCGCCGCGATCTGGCGGCGCGGGAGCGAAATCTTTACCGGGCGGCCGAGGTCGCGCGCGACGGCGGCGGCCATCACGGTTTCCGGCCCTACCCCGGTTTTCCCGCCGAACCCGCCGCCGACATAGGGCGCGAGGATACGCACCTTGGCCGGCTCGATCCCGAGCGCCTTGGCGACCGTCGTCTTGGCCGCGCCGAGCACCTGGAGCGACGCGCGCAGCACCAACGTATCGCCCTCCCACCACGCTGTCGCGGCGTGCGGCTCGAGCGCAGCGGGGACGTGCGGCGGGGTGGTGTAGGTCTGGTCGAACTGGATCTCCGATGCGGCGATCGCGGCATCGACATCGCCCTTCACGATGGTCGGCAGGAAACCGATCTTGTGGTCCTCGATCACCGGTTGCTCGCGCGGGTCGTATCGGCCTTCGCGCTCGTCATATGTCACCGCGACCGCCAACGCGGCGGCCCGCGCCGCCTCCAGCGTATCGGCGACGACCAACCCGACCGGCTGGCCGAAATGATCGATCTCCTTGGTCCAGCCAAGCATCGGCTCTTGCGAGCTGCCGCCGCTGGATACGAAATGCTCGTGGTCGGTGATCACCGCGACCACGCCGGGGATTGCCTCCGCCGCGCTCGTATCGATCGCGGTCACGCTGCCGCAGCCGATCGTTGCGCCGATGACGTGGGCGAACAGCGTACCCTCCGGCGCATCCTCGACGGCGTAGCGAGCGGTACCGGTGACCTTGAGCGGCCCTTCGTAGCGGTCGACCGGCTTGCCGATCAGTCCCTGCTGCCCTTTGTCGAGCCCGGCGGGGCGATAAGGCGAGTCCATCACGATGTCGTTCATGGTTTCGCCTCCGGGTGCTAAACGCGTTCAACCGCTCTAGCCGGGAATCGGTCCGCATATGAAACTTTTCAAGAGCCTTCTATCGTTCGTCCTGTTCGCCGCGCTGGCATCACCGCTCGCGGCGGGGCAGAATGGCCGCATGGCCTCGCTTTCCCCGCCCATCGTCATCGGTCATCGCGGCGCCAGCGGGGAGCGACCCGAACACACGCTCGCCAGCTACGAACTGGCGATCGACGAGGGCGCCGACTTCATCGAGCCCGATCTGGTGCTGACCAAGGATAACGTCTTCGTCGCGCGGCACGAGAACGACATCACCGGCACCACCGACGTCGCCGCCCGCCCCGAATTCGCGGGACGCAAGACGACCAAGGTCATCGATGGGCAAAGCCATACCGGCTGGTTTACCGAAGATTTCACGCTCGCCGAGCTGAGGACGCTGCGCGCGAAGGAACGCTTGCCGCAACTTCGCGCGGCCAACGTCGCCTATGACGGCAAATATGCGATCCCGACGCTCGCCGAGGTGATCGCGCTGGCCAAGAAACGGTCGAAGGAACTGGGCCGGACGATCGGCATCTATCCCGAAACCAAGCATCCCAGCTATTTCGCGTCGATCGGGCTGCCGATGGAACGGCACCTGGTCGCCGAGCTGAAGGCGGCGGGATGGAATTCGGCCACTGCGCCGGTGTTTATCCAGAGCTTCGAGGTGAACAACCTCAAGCTGCTCCACACGCTGACCAGGATTCGGCTGATCCAGCTGATGGACGGCTCGGGCGCGCCCGCCGACGGCGCGACGCCAAGCTACGCCGCAATGATCACGCCGGAAGGACTGAAGGCAGTCGCTGCCTATGCCTGGGGGATCGGGCCGAACAAGGACATGGTCGACAAGGGCGAGGGCGCGCCCACGACGCTGGTCGCCGACGCGCACAAGGCGGGGTTGCGCGTCCATGTCTGGACCTTCCGCGCGGAGAATTTCTTCCTGCCGGCCAGCCTCAAAATCGGGACTGATCCGATCGCGCGCGGCAATGTCGACGAGGCGATCCGACGCCAGCTTGCGACGGGCATTGATGGATTTTTCACCGATTTTCCGCTAATTGGCGTGACCGCGCGCAATGCCTATCGGGCGTCCGCCGCCAAATAGACTGGGATTTGTATGCGTAAACTGCTTATCGCCGCGGCCACACTGCCGCTCCTGACCGGCGGCTGCCTCAGCACCGTCGGCAGCATCGTCACCGCGCCGGTCAAGGTCGCCGGCAAGGCGGTCGACTGGACGACGACCAGCCAGTCCGAAGCCGACCGCAATTACGGCAAGAAGATGCGGAAAGCCGAAGAACGCGAGGGCCGCGAGCGCCGCGCTTACGGGAAGGCGTGCAAGAATGACCCGGCCAATTGCGGGCCGTACGACGGTTATCGCGCCGGCCAGGCCGAAGACCGGTCCAACAACTAATTTCCGCCCAGCACATTGGCGATCGCGCGGAGCGTCGCGGGATGCATCTGGACGCCCATGTGGCTGCTGACGATCTCGATCGAGCGGGCATGATCGTCGTGACAGATCGCACCGTTGACCAGCCCGTCGCTCGCGCTCCAGATCGCGGCGGTGGGGACCGGCAGCGGCGCGGCGATTTCCTCGCGCCGCGCCATTATTTCCGGACTGTCGATCTTTTCGCCAGACAGCCATTCGAACGCGCGCCATACATTGGTTGCGCGCGGATCGCCGGCGAAAGGCGAGCTGACAGTGATGACCTCGCGGACCAATGTCGGCTCGCGATGCGCCGCGAACCGCGCAATGATCCCGCCCAGGCTTACTCCGATCAACGTGACCGGCTCGCCCGCATCCTCGTGGTACTGCCGCAATCGGGCGAGCAGTTTCTCGCCCTCGCCGCCGATCGCCCGTGCGCCGGTGTTGCGGCCCAGTTTCCATCCCTCGACGCGATAGCCAAGCGCGATGAGATAGCGCTTCATCACGATGTTCGACCGGTCCGAATTGACCAGCCCGGGAAGCAGCATGATCGGGCGGCCGTCCCCCGGCGGCGCCTTCATCAGGTCGGGCCACGCCTTGGGAATGCTCGCGATCGTGCCGATCATGCGTGGCAGCTCGGCGGCCCATTGCGCCTTGGACGGGGGATTTAACGACATGCGCCCATCCTCGCCCCGCCGCGCGCAAATGAAAAGGGCGCCGCTCTTTCGAGCCGCGCCCTATTCATGCCGCCCAGTCGTAATCAGGCGTAGCGGAGCGTCGCCTTGCGGCGGCTGCGCAGTGCGCCGCCCATCGCACCGAAGCCGACCAGCATCATCGCCCAGGTCGTTGGCTCGGGAACGCCGCCCGGCGTCGCGTTGATGGCCGTGACACGGAAATTGTCGAGCCCCCAAGCCTCGTCATCGCCGCCCTGCCAGCCGGCGCCGGCGGCGCGGAATCCGATCGTCAGGTTCGATCCGGTGTGCGCGAACGTCGCCCACCCCGATCCGGTGAAATCGACCAGCGTGTCGCTGTAGAATATGCGACTGTCGCCCTGCACATTCAGCCCGATGACGGTGCCGCCTTGTGCGTCGGTGATCGAGCCGCTGGCATTCGCCGCCGTCAAGTTAGCGACGACGTTGCCGTCGATCAGAACCTGAAGAAGGTCGGGTGCCGGGCTGCCGTTGGTCGAATCCCAGCTGTCGAGCATGCCGAGCA
>JBDSED010000016.1:0-12258 GCA_039920225.1 Sphingomonas sp. | reverse complement strand
CGAACGCGACGCCCGACACGGTCGATGCGGTGCTGGAGGAGGGCGGCAAGTTCGTCGCCGAGGTTCTGTTCCCGCTCAACCAGTCCGGTGACCTGGAAGGCTGCACGCGGCACGACGACGGCAGCGTGACGACGCCCAAGGGGTTCAAGCAGGCATACGACCAGTTCCGCGAGTCGGGCTGGGGCACGATCGGCGCGCCCGAGCGGTTCGGCGGACAGGGCATGCCGCATGTGATCGCGACGGCGTTCTCCGAATATATGAGCTCGGCCAATATGGCGTTCGCCATGTATCCGGGGCTGACGCACGGCGCGACCGCCGCTTTGCTGGTCAAGGGCAGCCCCGAGCAGCAGGCGAAATACGTCCCCAAGATGGTGTCGGGCGAATGGGGCGGCACGATGAACCTGACCGAGCCGCAATGCGGCACCGATCTCGGGCTGATCCGCACGCGCGCCGAACCGCAGGCGGACGGCAGCTACGCGATCACCGGCACCAAGATCTTCATCTCGGCCGGCGAGCACGATTTGACCAGCAACATCATCCATCTCGTGCTGGCCAAGACGCCGGGTGCGCCCGACAGTTCGAAGGGCATTTCGCTGTTCGTGGTGCCCAAGTTCCTGGTCAATGACGACGGATCGCTGGGGGAACGCAACGCCGTCCAGTGCGGGTCGATCGAGCACAAGATGGGCATCCATGGCAATTCGACCTGCGTGATGAATTACGACGGGGCCAAGGGCTGGCTGGTCGGCGAGGAGATGAAGGGCCTCGCCGCGATGTTCATCATGATGAACGAGGCGCGGCTCGGGGTCGGGCTGCAGGGCCTGTCGGTGGCGGAAACCGCGCATCAGAACGCCGTTCACTATGCGCATGACCGGCGGCAGGGGCGCGCGCTAACCGGCGCGCAGGATCCGCAGGAAAAGGCCGACACGCTGTTCGTCCATCCCGACGTGCGCCGCATGCTGATGGAATCGAAGGCGCTGACCGAGGGGCTGCGCGCGCTGGTGCTTTGGGGCGCGCTTCAGGTCGACCTCGAGCACGCCGCGGCAACCGAGGAGGAGCGCGAGCATGCCGCCGATCTGGTCGGCCTGCTCACCCCGGTGATCAAGGGCTATGGCACCGACAAGGGCTATGAGATCGCGACCAACGCGCAGCAGGTCTATGGCGGGCACGGCTACATCGCCGAATGGGGGATGGAGCAATACGTCCGCGATGCCCGCATCTCGATGATCTACGAAGGTACCAATGGTGTGCAGGCGATGGACCTGGTCGGGCGCAAGCTCGCGCAGAATGGCGGCCGCGCGGTGCAGTTGCTGTTCAAGGTGGTGGCGGAGGAAGTCGCCGCGGCCAAACAGATCGAAGCCACCGCCGGGTTTGCCGCAGCGCTCGAAAAGGCCAATGGCGAGCTTCAGGCCGCGACGATGTGGTTCATGGCGAACGGCATGACGAACCCCAACAATGTCGGCGCGGGCGCGCACAGCTACATGCATTTGATGGGGATCGTCGGGGTCGGGCTGATGTGGCTGCGTACGGTCGAAGCCGCGGCTCGGCTGAAGGCGGCGGGGGAGGGCCCGGAAGGACCTGGGGCCGCGTTCCTCGACGCCAAGCTGACCACCGCGCGCTATTTTGCCGAGCGGATCATGCCCGACGCGGGGGCGCTACGGCGCAAGATCGAGGGCGGATCGGAAGCGCTGATGGCGCTGCCGCCGGAGATGTTCGCGGCGGCCTAAAGCTTGGTCGGCGGCGGCGTTGCCGTCGCTACGGGCTTCGGCGCCACGTCCTTACGCCGAACGCCGCCCAATCCGTCCGGAGCCGCTGGCTTCAGCGAAAAGCTGACCGCGGGCGGCGTAGCGCCGGACGTCGCCGCAGTTGTAGTCGCCGCTTTCGCACTAAGCGGGGGCAAGTTGCCCGCCGGCGTTCCCAGCACCTGTAATTTCATGCACTCGCCTTTCGCCGCGCGCTTGAACTGCCCACAGTTCCACAGCGCCTTCTCGTAACTCCGCGCCTTGTCGCGCAGATAACTGAACGCCATCGTCGAAATCTGCGCTTGGCCTAGCGGCAGGCCCTTTGGCGTGCGCGTCTTGTCGGTCCAGGCCATCAGCTTGCAATATTCGCGCGATCCGCATGCCTTGGCCGCCACTTGTGGGAACGAATCGGACGCAGCGCGCGGATCGAGCGTGACGAGGAAGCTGTTGGGATCGATCGACGTGGCGTTCGGTCCTTCGCTGCCGTTCAGCGTCGCGCTATCGATCTCGGCTGGATTGACGTCGGCTATCGCCGCCGCGGCACCGCTATGCGCCGCCGAAAAGCCGTCGAGCGCGGCGATCCCGGGTTCGACCCCCGATACGCTGCGCAGGAACGCTGGCGGCGTGCCCCACCACCCGGTCCAGCGGAAAAACAGGTGCGTCTTGATCGCCGCCACCTTGTCGAGGCTTGCGCTCCAATACGGTACCACCCAGTCGGTATGGTAGTGCGTCGAATAGCCGACGGCGCGATAGACCGACCCATTGAGCGCAGCGACAGCCACTTCGCGCGCCCGCGCCCAGGCGGCAGGATTGGGGCGCCAGCGGCTCATCGCGCCGTCGCAGGCGTACGAGAATTGGCATCCGGTCGAGCGTTCCGACCCCTGGAAGATCACGCCGCACACCGATTTGGGAAAGGCGGGATGGCGGACGCGATTGAGGATGACCTGCGCCACGGCCCGCTCACCATCGCTATCGTCGCCGGCCTCGTACAATACGCCGACCGCCATGCAATCGATGGCGCGCCCGCGCGCGCCGCTGTCGCCTGAAAAGACGAACGGCCGGGCCGCGGGGTTGGGCGCTGTCGAGAATGGCACGGTGTCGTTGAACGCCTTGGCGTCTTCGGGTGCGACGGCTTGCAATTGGACCGGCTCGACCGGCGGCAGTTCGGTCTTGGGGACGACGCGCTGGACGATCTTGACGCGCGGCACCGGCCGCGCGTGCGGTGCGAACTTCACGATCAGCGCCGGCCCCAGCACCAGCACGACCGCCAGCACCGCGAGCAATGCGCGCAAGGCAAACGGCGGAGAGGACGTCGAATCGGTCAAGGAACAGCCTGATGAGGGAGGGCGCAGCGACGCGCGCGCAGCCCCTTAGCGCAACGGGCCCGCGAAGCCAAAATTCCCCAATACGCCGATTGTTCCGCTTGCGAAGCGGGTTCAGGCCCCTAGCTTTCGGGCAGGAAGTCGGGCACCGACAGATAGCGTTCGCCGGTATCGTAGTTGAACCCGAGCACGCGGGCGCCGTCGGGCAAATCGGGGAGTTTCTGCAAGATTGCGGCGAGCGTCGCGCCCGAACTGATCCCGACGAGCATGCCTTCCTCGGTCGCGGCGCGGCGCGCCATGTCCTTGGCGACCGCGGCGTCGACCTTGATTACGCCGTCGAGCGCCTGGGTGTGAAGGTTGGCGGGAATGAACCCCGCGCCGATGCCCTGGATGGGGTGCGGTCCCGGCTGACCGCCGGAGATGACCGGCGAGGCTTCGGGCTCGACGGCATAGACCTTGAGGTTTGGCCAGCTCTTCTTCAGCGTTTCGGCGACACCGGTAATGTGCCCGCCGGTGCCGACCCCGGTGATCAATACGTCGATCGGCGAATCGGCAAAGTCGTTCAGGATTTCCTGTGCGGTGGTACGGTGATGCACCTCGATGTTCGCAGGATTTTCGAACTGTTGCGGCATCCACGAATTGGGCGTCGCCTCGATCAGTTCGAGCCCGCGCTCGATCGCGCCCTTCATGCCCTTTTCGCGCGGGGTCAGGTCGAACGTCGCGCCATAGGCCAGCATCAGGCGGCGGCGTTCGATCGACATGCTTTCCGGCATCACCAGGATCAGCTTGTAACCCTTGACCGCGGCGACCATCGCCAGCCCGACGCCCGTATTGCCGCTGGTCGGCTCGATGATCGTTCCGCCGGGCTTGAGCTTGCCGTCGCGCTCGGCCGCCTCGACCATCGCGAGCGCAATGCGATCCTTGATCGACCCGCCGGGGTTCGACCGCTCGGATTTGATCCAAACCTCGGAATCGGGAAACAGTTTTGCCACGCGGATGTGCGGGGTGTTGCCGATCGTTTCCAGGATGGTGTTGGCCTTCATGGCTTGGCTTCTCCGTGCTGGGGTTCGATTGTCAGAATGTCGGGCGGGTCGAAAGACTTTGCAAGCCGTAGTTCGGGAAACAACCGCGACCACAATAAGGTTACGCCGATCGCGCCGACGGCGCCGAAGACCACGGCGCCGACCGGGCCGAGCAGCGACGCGAGCAACCCGCTCTCGGCCTCGCCGAGTTCGTTCGACGCCGAAATGGTCAGCTGCGACACCGCGCTCACCCGCCCGCGCATCGCGTCGGGGGTGTGGAGCTGGATCAGCGACGACCGGACATAGACCGACACCATGTCGGCGGCTCCCGCGACGATCAGCGCGGCCAGGCTCAACCAGAACCAGTGCGACAAGCCGAAGGTGAGAATCGCCAGACCGAACACGACCACGGAGATCAGCATCTTGACCCCGACATTCTCCTTCATCGGTCGGAACGAGAACCAAATTGCGGTCGCCGCCGCGCCAATCCCCATGCCGGCGGCGAGCAATCCCAAGCCCTCGGACCCGACCTTCAATATGTCTCGCACGAACACCGGCAACAGCGCGGTCGATCCCGCCAGCAGCACCGCGAACAAGTCGAGCGTGATCGTCGCCAGCACCAACCGGTTGTGCCGGACATAGGAGAATCCGTCGACGATCCGCATCAAGGGATGACGATCGGGTTGGGCGGGCGGCTGCGGTACCGGGCCGATCAGGAAGATGAAGATCAGGGCGACGCCAAACAGGGCGGTCGCCGTGCCGTAGGCGATGTCGGGTTCGATCGCGTATAAAAAGCCGCCGACGCTCGGGCCGGCGATGGTGCCGACTTGCCACGCGATCGAGCTGATCGCGATCGCCGTCGGCAGGCTTTCGCGCGGAACGAGGTTGGGCGCTAGGGCGGAATAGGCCGGACCCGCGAACGCGCGGCATATTCCGAACGAAACGGCGGCGGCATACAGCGCGAATAGCGACAATTTGTCGGCCCAGGTCAGGAATCCGAGCGTGGCCGCGGTCGCCAACAGCACCAGCGTCGTCACGCGGACGATCCATCGTCGGTCGACGCTGTCGGCGATCAATCCGACGATCGGGGTCAGGAAGAACAGCGGCACGAACTGCGCGAGGCCGATCATGCCGAGCATGAACGCGGCCTGCGGCACGTCCATCGTCGCGCGGGCCAGATTGTACACCTGCCACCCGACCACGATCGACATCGAGCTGACCGCGATCGTCCCGGCAAAGCGCGACAGCCAATAGGCGCGGAAGTTGGCGATCCTGAGGGGATGGTCGGCCGGGAACACGGTGTGCCCTTAGGCGCTGGGCGCGACGTTGGGCAACCATGGCAAAGCTTCGCGGCGAAATTGGTCACCTATGCCGCAGCGCAAGATTGAAACACGCCACTCAACCAGCCTATAGGCGCGCCTTTCTCCCTTACGGAAACGAGGTTTCCCCTTGGCTAAGTCTCCCGCCAAAGCGCTTGCGGCCCCGCCCGCCATTCCCAACCGCCCGCGCCCCGACGAGCCGCAACCCTACAAGGCGTCGAAGGCCGAATTGCTCGAGCTCTACAAGCAGATGCTGCTGATCCGCCGGTTCGAGGAAAAGGCCGGCCAGCTCTATGGTCTCGGCTTCATCGGCGGGTTTTGCCACCTCTATATCGGGCAGGAAGCGGTCGCGGTCGGGCTCCAGTCGGCGCTCGACGGCGCGAAGGATTCGGTGATCACCGGCTATCGCGATCACGGCCACATGCTCGCCTACGGCATCGATCCCAAGGTCATCATGGCCGAACTGACCGGCCGCGCCGCAGGCATTTCGAAGGGCAAGGGCGGGTCGATGCACATGTTCTCGACCGAGAAGAAGTTCTACGGCGGGCACGGCATCGTCGGCGCACAGGTGTCGCTGGGGACCGGCCTCGCGTTCAATCACAAATATTCGGAAGATGGCGGCGTGTGCCTCGCTTATTTCGGCGACGGCGCGGCGAACCAGGGCCAGGTCTACGAATCGTTCAACATGGCCGAGCTGTGGAAGCTGCCGATCATCTACGTGATCGAGAACAACCAGTACGCGATGGGCACGAGCGTCAATCGCGCCAGCGCCGAGGACCAACTCTATCGCCGCGGCGAATCGTTCCGCATCCCCGGCATCCAGGTCGACGGCATGGACGTGCTGGCGTGCCGGGGTGCCGCCGAGGAAGCGCTGGCCTGGGTCCGCGCCGGTAAAGGGCCGCTGATCCTCGAGATGAAGACCTATCGCTATCGCGGCCACTCGATGTCCGACCCGGCCAAATATCGCAGCCGCGACGAAGTCCAGGCGGTGCGCGACAAGTCCGACCCGATCGAGCACGCCAAGAAGCTGCTCGAGGAAATGGGCGTCAAGGAAGACGAGATGAAGGCCGCCGATGCGGCGATCCGCAAGCAGGTCAACGAGGCGGCGGACTTCGCCGAGCAGACGCCAGAGCCGGAACCCGGTGAACTGTATACCGACATCCTGGTGGAGTCGTATTGATGCCGATCGAGATCAAGATGCCGGCGCTGTCGCCCACGATGGAGGAGGGCACGCTCGCCAAGTGGCTCGTCAAGGAAGGCGATACGGTCAAGTCCGGCGACATCATGGCCGAGATCGAAACCGACAAGGCCACGATGGAGTTCGAAGCGGTCGATGAAGGCACGATCGGTAAGATCCTCGTCGCCGAGGGCACCGACAATGTGAAGGTCGGCACCGTCATCGCCACGCTGGACGGCGAGGGGGAGGAAGCATCCGCGCCCGCTCCCGCCGCGTCTCAGGAACCCGCCGTTGAACAGAAGGCGGCAGAATCGGAAGCGCCCGAACCCAAATTGGTCGAAACCGGCGCGCGGCAGATGTTCGAAGCCGCCAAGCACGACGCCGAAGTCGCCGACCCCGCGATCCCGGCGGGCACCGAGATGGTCAAGACGACCGTCCGCGAGGCTTTGCGCGACGCCATGGCAGAGGAAATGCGCAAGGACCCGCGTGTCTTCGTGATGGGTGAGGAAGTCGCGCAATATCAGGGCGCGTACAAGGTGACCCAAGGCTTGCTCGACGAGTTCGGAGAGAAGCGCGTGATCGATACGCCGATCACCGAATACGGCTTTGCCGGCGTCGGCACGGGCGCGGCGATGGGCGGGTTGCGCCCGATCGTCGAGTTCATGACGTTCAACTTCGCGATGCAGGCGATCGACCACATCATTAACTCGGCGGCCAAGACCAATTACATGTCGGGCGGTCAGATGCGCTGCCCGATCGTGTTCCGGGGCCCCAATGGCGCGGCGAGTCGCGTTGGCGCGCAGCACTCGCAAAACTATGGCCCGTGGTACGCCAGCGTCCCCGGCCTGATCGTGATCGCACCATACGATGCGGCCGACGCCAAGGGTTTGCTCAAGGCTGCGATCCGGACCGAAGACCCGGTGGTCTTCCTCGAAAACGAATTGCTCTACGGCCGCAGCTTCGACGTGCCCGCGCTCGACGATTACGTCCTGCCGATCGGCAAGGCGCGGATCATGCGCGAGGGCAAGGATGTGACGATCGTCAGTTATTCGATCGGCGTCGGGGTCAGCCTGGAGGCCGCCGACAAGTTGGCCGAAGACGGCATCGACGCCGAGGTCATCGACCTGCGCACACTTCGCCCGCTCGATAAGGCGACGGTGCTCAAGAGCCTAGCCAAGACCAACCGTATCGTCGTCGCCGAGGAAGGCTGGCCGACGTGCTCGATCGCGGCCGAAGTCGCGGCGTTCGTGATGGAGGAGGGCTTCGACGACCTCGACGCCCCCGTGCTCCGCGTGACCGACGAGGACGTGCCGCTCCCCTATGCGGCGAACCTGGAGAAACTCGCGCTGATTTCCGCCGACAAGGTGGTGAGCACGGTCAAGAAGGTGTGCTACCGCTGATCCAAACCGGGTTCGGATAAGGAGGCGGCGCTGACCACTGGCGCGTTAGGGTTGGTTGGAGCGGCGCTGGCACTGGCGGTCGTCGGGGCGTGCTGGGTGCTCTACATCGGGCTGCGCGCCAAAGCGGCGGCGAGCGCAACGGCGGCTGACAACGACAAGCTCTCAGCATTGCTCGCGTCGGCGCCGGCGTTGGCGATGGTGGTGCGCGTCGACGGCCGGCTCGAATTGTCCGACCGGCTCGCCGACTGGCTCGGCTTGTCGCCGTCGCCGCGCTTCCTGGCCGAATTGGTCACCCCCGGGGCGGGGCTGACGAGCGAGGACGCCGCTACGCTTGGCGAGGCCGTCACCGCGGCGCAGAAGGCCGGCGAACCGTTCGCTTTGGCGATCCGCCCGCAAGGGTCGTCGCGCACGCTGACGGTGCAGGGGATACGCGCGGCGAGCGGCGTGGTGGTCTGGTTCTTCGACGCGACCGACAGCCAGGCGCGGATCGGCGAATTGCTCGGCCAGACCGCGCAACTCACCGACGCGTTCGGCGCGCTCAAGGGACTTATCGAGGCAGCGCCCCTGCCGATGTGGTATCGCGGGCCGGATCTCCGGCTCGCCATGGTCAATTCGGCGTATGTCCGGGCAGTCGAAGGGCAGGACGCGCGCGATGTCGTAGCGCGCGGCGTCGAATTGATCGAAGGGTCGGGCGCAGGCGGACCGCTCGCCAATGCAGGTAAAGCGCGCGACAGCGACCGGACGGCAATCGCGACATCGCCAGCGACCATCGATGGCGCGCGAAAGATGCTGCGCGTCCACGACGTGCCGCTACCGACTCCGCCGGGCGGCGTGGCGGGATTCGCAATCGATATCGACGAGCTCGAACAGGCGCGTGGCGGGATCAAGCGATTCGCCGAGGCGCAGCGCGCGATGCTCGACCGGCTCTCGGCCGGCGTCGCACAGTTCGCCGCCGACAAGTCGCTCAGTTTTTGCAACGAGTCGTTTCAGCGCATGTTCGCGATGCGCGGCGAATGGCTGGCCGATCGGCCCGAATTCGATCGCGTGCTCGAACGCATGCGCGAGGCAAATCGATTACCGGAAGTACGCGATTTCCCCGGCTGGAAGGCCGAGCGGCGCGACTGGTTCCTGGCCGCGACCGGCTCGATCGAAGAGAGCTGGACGCTGCCGGGCGGATCGCACCTGCGCGTGGTCGGGCACCCCTTGCCCGATGGCGGTTTGCTGCTGATCTTCGAGGATCGTACCGAGCAAGTCCAGCTAGCGAGCGCGCGCGATACGCTGCTACGCGTCCGCACCGCCACGTTCGACAATCTGTTCGAAGCGCTGGGCGTGTTCGCCGGTGACGGCCGATTGCAGATCTGGAACAATCGGTTTCGCCAGATTTGGGGGTTCGAAGAGGAATTCCTCGCAACGCATCCGCGGATCGATGCGCTGGTCGGCGAACGGTCGACGATACTTGCCAACCCCAGCCGCGCCGGCATGATTGCCGAGTTGGTGCGCTCGGCTGCGGTGGGGCGCACGCAGCGCGGGGGGCGCGTCGCGTTCGCCGATGGGCGTCATTTCGAATTTGCCGGTGTGCCGCTGCCCGACGGCAACGCGTTGTTCACGATGCTCGACATTTCGGACAGCCGCCGCGCCGAACAAGCGCTGCGCGACCGTAACGAGGCACTGGAAGCGGCCGATCGCGTCAAGACAGCGTTCGTCGCGAATATGAGTTACGAATTGCGCACCCCACTGACGTCGATCCAGGGCTTTGCCGAGATGATGGGCGAGGGATATGCCGGCAAATTGCCCAAGCAGGCCGACAGCTATGTCGACGCCATTCTGGAATCGACGGCGCGGCTGGCTGCATTGGTAGATGACGTGCTCGATCTGGCCGAAAGCGACCGCAAGGTCGAGCGCCAGGACGTCGATCTCGAAACCCTGGCGAATGCTGCGGCGGAGGCGGTCGCGCCCGCCGCCAAGCGCAAGGCGATCGATTTCGCGATCGAGGTCGCGCCTTCGACCGGCATGGTGAAAGGCGATCCCAAGAAGTTGCGCGAGATGACCGAGCATTTGTTGCGCCACGCGGTCGCCGGCGTCGGCGAGCGGGGCCGCGTGCTGCTCCACACCGACGGGAACAAGAAGCGCGCACGTATTGTCGTCTCCGACGACGGCGCGGGGATGGATCAGGCCGCGGTGGCACGCGCGTTCGATCCCTTTGCCGAATCCGCCGTTCAGGATGACAGCCGCGCACTCGGGCTCGGCTTGCCGCTCGCCAAGCAATTCGCGGAAGCGCACGGCGGGACGATCGAGTTGCTCTCGGAGCCGGGCGCGGGAACGCTGATCACGGTCGAGTTGCCGCGATAGTGCACCTCGCGACACCGCAGGACAGCGAAGAGCTAGGCGCACGCCTGGCGGGAGCCGTTCGTCCTGGCGACGTCGTCACGCTGTCCGGGCCGCTCGGCGCCGGCAAGACGAGCATCGCGCGCGGGCTTCTCGCATCGCTTGGGTTGGCGGAGGAGGCGCCGTCGCCGACGTTCGCGATCGTCCAGCCCTATGCGCCGCCGGAGACCCGGTTGCCGGTGATGCACGTCGATCTCTATCGGATCGAGCATCCTGACGAGCTCGGCGAACTCGGCTTGGACGAAGCGCGCGCGGAGTCGGTGCTGCTCATCGAGTGGCCCGATCGCGCGCCCGGGCACTGGCCCGACGCGCTGGCGTTGAGCCTGGACTTCGCACCGGATGGCGGTCGCGCCTTGACAGTTGAGGTGCCCACGGCATGGGAGGGGCGATGGCCCCTGACATGAATCCGCCGGCGGGCGCCGCCGATTTCCTTGCAGGGCTAGGATGGGGCGACGCCGACGTTCTGCCGCTGGCGGGCG
Source organism: Sphingomonas sp. (assembly GCA_039920225.1). Taxonomy (GTDB): domain Bacteria; phylum Pseudomonadota; class Alphaproteobacteria; order Sphingomonadales; family Sphingomonadaceae; genus Sphingomonas. The sequence goes on along the minus strand of JBDSED010000016.1, from coordinate 1,415 downwards.
ACGCGTCGTTCCGGCGGTATTTCCGCGTCGCCGACCACGGCCGCAGCGCGATCCTGATGGACGCGCCTCCCCCGCACGAAGATCCCAAGCCGTTCCTCGATGTCGCGCAATGGCTGACCACGCGGGGTTTTCCCGCACCGGCGATCATCGGCACCGATTTGACGCAAGGGCTCGTCCTGCTTGAGGATTTCGGCGATGCCCGGATGCGGGAGACGGTCGATGCCGCGCCCGAATCGCTGCTGCGACTCTATGAGGCGGCAGTCGATATCCTGATCCGCCTACGCAGCGAGCCTGCGGGGCCGTGGAAGCCGTATGACCGCAAAGAGCTCCATCGCGAGGCCGACCTGCTGGTCGAATGGTATTGCCCGGCGGTCGGGCTAGACGTCAGCCTTGATGAGTATCACGCCGCGTGGGACGCCGTGTTCGAAACCGTGCTGGCGCCTGAGCCGGTTACCGTGCTGCGCGACTATCATGCCGAGAACCTGATGCTGATCGGCGGGACGGAGTCGCTCGGGCTGCTCGATTTTCAGGACGCCGCGGCAGGCCATCCGGCTTATGACCTCGTCTCGCTGCTCCAGGACGCGCGGCGCGACGTCGAGCCGGCGATCGAGGCGGCGATGCTCGACCGCTATCGGCGGATCACCGGGGTCGGCGACGATTTCGACGCCGCCTATCACGTGCTCGGCGCGCAGCGGAACGCGAAGATCGTCGGCATTTTCACCCGGCTATGGCAGCGCGACGGCAAGCCGCGCTACCCGGCGTTGTGCCCGCGCGTGTGGCGCTACCTCAAGGCCGACTTGCGGCATCCCGCGCTTGCGCCGGTAAAGGCGTGGTTCGACAGCAATATCCCGCCCGACAAGCGCGGCGACCCGATGGAGATCGCGTCGGCATGAAGCCCAAGCGCACGCTGGCGATCCGTCCCGACCCCGGCGGCGCAGTGCCCGAAACCGCAATGGTCATGGCGGCGGGCCTGGGCAAGCGTATGCGCCCGCTGACCGCGACGCGGCCCAAGCCGCTGATCCCGGTGGCGGGTAAGGCGTTGCTGGATCACGTGTTCGATCGGTTGCGAGGGGCGGGGGTCAAGCGCGCCGTGGTCAACGTCCACTACCTCGCCGACGCGCTCGAGGCGCACCTCAAAGCGCACGTGAATGATATCGAGATCGTCGTGTCCGACGAGCGTGACCGGTTGATGGAGACCGGCGGCGGGCTGGTGAAGGCGCGCGAGATGATCGGCGACAAACCGTTCGTGTGCGTCAATGCCGACAATCTATGGGTCGACGGCCCCGCCGACACGATCAAGCTGCTGGCGTCGCGTTGGGACGATGCGACGATGGACGCGCTGTTGCTCGTCGTGCCCTACGCTCGCGCGCACAATCATCCCGGGCGGGGCGATTTTCACCTTGATGCGCAGGGCA
>JBDSED010000015.1:0-5155 GCA_039920225.1 Sphingomonas sp. | reverse complement strand
AATTGGATCGATAACCCGTTGGTTATGGATTCGCCGCCCACCCAAGACACCCTGTTTCGCACGCTCGCCGACCCGACGCGGCGCGCGCTGTTCGAGCGGCTGTGCCGCGACGGTGAGCAGACCGTCGGCGCGCTCACCGCGCAGGCTAGGGTGTCGCAGCCTGCGGTATCGAAGCATCTCCACGTCTTGCGTGACGCTGGGCTGGTGCTCGGCCGCCAAGCCGGTCGCCAGACGCATTACAGCGCGCGTCGCGGCGCGCTGGCGCCGCTGATCGACTGGACCAGCCGCATGGCGGGATTCTGGGAGAGCAAGTTCGACGACCTCGAGGATCTGCTCAAGAGGATGGACCAATGACCGCCGAAACCCGCTCCGTCACCGTCGAGCGCGAATTTCCGCATCCGCCCGCCAAGTTGTGGCGCGCGCTGACGCAGCCGCATCTGATCGCGGACTGGCTGATGAAGAACGATTTCGTCCCCGCGGTCGGTCACAAGTTCAACTTCAGCGGCGAATGGGGCGGCACGCTCGACTGCGAAGTGCTCGAGATCGAGCCGGAGGAGACGCTCGCGTATACGTGGGACTATGCGCACGACGACCCGCAGTTCGACTTGCGCAGCACCGTCACCTTCACGCTGACCCCGACGCCGGCGGGCACGTTGCTGCGGATGGAACAGGCCGGATTCCGCCCCGATCAGCCGCGCGCGTCGGGCGGCGCCAAATACGGCTGGCAGCAGAATTTCGACAAACTGGAAGCGATACTCGGGAGGATGGAATGAAGCTCAGCATGTGGGTGCGACAGGGCCATCGCTGGCTGTCGATGATCTTCACCGCTGCGGTCGTCGCAAACTTCGTCGCGATGGCGACGGGACCGGTACCGGCGTGGATCACCTATTCGCCGCTGCCGCCCTTGTTTCTGATGCTGGCGAGCGGACTCTATCTGTTCGCGCTCCCCTACCTTCGTGGAGGAAGTCGCGCGTGACCGACAAGACTCCGGCCGAGATGATCGACCAGCGCATCGCCGATCTCGGCGACTGGCGCGGCGCGAGGCTCGCCGAAGTGCGCGGCATCATCAAGGCGGCCGACCCGGAAGTCGTCGAGGAATGGAAGTGGCGCGGTGTGCCGACCTGGTATCGCGACGGCATGATCTGCACTGGCGAGACCTACAAGGCGGCGGCCAAGATGACCTTTGCCAAGGGGGCCAAGATCGACGATCCCAAGGGGCTGTTCAACGCGAGCGTCGACGGACGTCCGCCGCGCGATCGACTTCCACGAAGGCGACGCGATCGACGAGCCCGCGCTCGCCGCGCTGATCCGCGCCGCGATCGAGCTCAACCGCGGCCGCTAGGCCGCCTTCTCCACCGTGCTCGCAGCGCGGGACGGGCGCGGCGCTTCGGGGTCGGGAGCCTCGCAGTCGCGCGTCACCTGGTCGTTGCGGCGGAGCTTTTCCAGTTCGTCCTCCGTCTTATGCTCGATCCCGGCCAGTTCATCGCGCGCGCCGCGTTTTGTCAGGATCAGTTCGTCGATCTTCATATGCAGCGCCGCTTCGGATCGTCGCTGCTGGTTGAGCACCATCTGGGTCAGCGTGATCGCCAGCACCGACAGGATCAGCGTTAGCGTGTTTATTCCGGCCGCCCCGCCACGAACGAACCAGACGGCGCAGAAGATGGCGACGATCGCGATCGCCGCGGGATGGCCGGCCAGATTGGCCCCGCGGTCGGACACCTTGCAACCGAACAGATAGAGTTTGTGCGTGAGCGTAGCCACTGGCGATTCCCGTAAGACGCAAATACAGGCCGAGGCTCGTGTATCGAGCCGCAACGGCGGACACAACGCGCTTGGCGTCAATTTGTGCCAGCCCGACGTTGGCAGCAACTATTCAACCACTACGTCTATGAAAATGCTGCGTTATTTCATGCGGTTTGACATATGGATTGTATTCACCCCGACGTCGGTTACGGCCAATCCATCGCCGCCGGATAACGGCACGGCGACTGAGAGATACTTGCGCTCCCGCCCGCCGGAGAGCCTTGCATGTCCACCCCAGACCGCTGCAACGCATGGTCGACCGTTTGCGAACACGCACCCACCTCCAACCGGAGGATTGCGACGCCATGCGGCGCTTCCGACACAGCAGCGTCAACCGTACGCTCAAGTCGCTCGAAGCCGACGGCCTGATCACCGCAACAAGCGTGTCATCACAATCGCCGATTGGGACCGAATGCGCGCCGTCGCCGATTTCAGCGCGCTGTATCTGTCCCTTGACCAGACCCACGCATGACGCGAGCAGGCCGGCGGGTAGATCGCAGCTAGAACACCGGCACCGTCGCCCTCATATGGGCGATCCGGTCGGCCTCCTCGACCAGCCGGTCGTAGCTCGCCACCATCTCTTCGAGCGTCCGTTTGATGCCCGGATCGTGGACCGTTTCCGCCATTGCCCGCAATTCCATCGCGCGTCGTGCATAGCGCTCGCGTTCCTCGATCGTCGGCATGGCCTGCTCCAACGTTTTCCCTGCTCTGGTCCGGTATAAAATAGCGTCCCGGTGGTGACGCGCTCTAACCTGAATTAATCAGATCGACCGATGCCATTATTACGATTGAGCAACGATATCAGCCGTTACGACCGCAGCACCGTCACCGCATCGCTGAACGGCACGATCATCACGCTGGCGCCGCGGTCGTCGGTGATGTCGATTCGTCCGCGCAAGTCGAGCGTGCCCTTGGCGACCTCGTGACTCAGGAACCCGCGAATCCCGGCGATCGCTCGGTCGCGCGCCTCGCCGAGGTCGGCAACCACCACACCCTTCTCGTCGTCCGCACTCACCGTCGAGTTCGACAAATTGAGATGGAATTGGGGCATCGGCGAAAAACCTGAGGTGTTGTTGCGGGGCCATGTATGCCGCGCGCGACCGACACGTCTTTAATCTAGATTGATCCAACCGCGCGGCGACGTTGCGCGCCGCGACGGAACGCGCAAGATGCCGCGATGCTGTACCTCGCCATCAAGGCCGCGATCTCTGGTGTGCTGATCGCCGTCGCATCGACCCTGGCAAAGCGATATCCCGGGTTCGGGGCGCTCATTGCGTCCCTGCCGCTAGTATCGGTGCTCGGGATGATGTGGTTGTGGAACGACAAGCCCGACGCCGCCAACATGGCGGCCCACGCCACCGCGACGTTCTGGTACGTGCTGCCGTCGCTGCCGATGTTTCTGTTGATCCCGATCCTGTTGCGGCACGGCGTAACGTTCTGGCTCGCGCTGGTTGCCGGCTGCATTCTGACCGTCGCGCTTTACCTCGCGATGACGTGGCTGGCACCGCGCTTCGGCCTGCAATTATGAGTGCGCGGCGCATTCGCCGTCCCGCACCCCGCTGACACTCCCGACGCCGAGCACGATCTTGGCGCGGCGCTCGAACGCCAGCGCTTGCCAGCGGCCCGAATTGCCGATCGCGGTGCGGCTGCGCAGGAAGGTCAGGCTTATCAGCTCGTATTGCTCGGGGTCGACGCGGCCGACGTCGATCAGGCAATTCCACGCCGAGACGTTCCACGCGGCGTCGCGCGATATGCCGTCCTGGTCGATCGTCCGCGCAAGCGCGCCATACCAGTCGATAATCGCGCGCAGCCGCGGCCAGCGCTCCGCCTCGGGCATCGCCGCCAGCTTGGCGCGCAGCCGCGCAATGTCCTCGTCGCCCGACAGGAACCCTTGCTGCACCCGCGTGTCGATCGCCCAGCGCACCTTGCGCAACGTCATCGGCCCGGCGGGGAAGACGCGGAGCAAATCGAGCCTGACCTGTTCGAGCAACGCGACATAAAAGTCGGTCTGGACCTGGAGCATAACGTCGCTTTCGAACAACGCGGTCAGCTCGGCGGCGAGCGCGGGGGTGAGTCTCCCCTTCTCGTCCTCCGCGGCGACGATCGCAGCGCGGCATTTATCGGCTATCGGGATTGCCAGGCACGGCTTCGAAAACAGCAATTTGCCGTAAGTTGGCGCAAGGGCGTCACGCGCACGCTTGAAATCGCGCTTGTGCCGGAACTGCGCGCGCCACGCCGTCAGCACCGGCTGCAGGCTGCCCGTCCCGAAATTCCATTGCGCCATCCCGACCGAGATCAACTGGCTGTCGAAATTGCCCGTCGGCATCGCCCAGCAGCCCATCGTCTCCGGGATCGACGTCTCCGCCATCCGCTCGAACACGCCGTCGCGGTTAAGCCCGATCTCGGCGAGCCGCACCGCGGCGGCGGGATCGATGCGGATGCTCGGTACGTCGCCGACCCGGCGGCACGGCGACATGGGCGCGGTCTGGGCAAATGCTGGCGCCGCCGCAAACAGAATCAGGAGGGAGAGCCACCAGCGCATCACCGTTGTTTCACAGGAGTGTCACAAAGGCGCAATAGAGCCGTTCAGGCGTGCCCCCCTCGTTAGGGATTCGCTCTGGGCCACACGCGGGGAGCCATTTCATTCGCCAGATCGCCGCCTTGCCCTATCGGACCGACGGACCCGCAGTGGATGCGCCGGTGCGCGTGCTGCTGATCACGAGCCGTGAGAACAAGCGCTGGGTGATCCCCAAGGGCAACCCCGCCAGCGGCGTAGCGGCACACGCCGCCGCCGCGCTGGAGGCCGACGAAGAGGCCGGCGTGCGCGGGCTAATCTGTCCCACCGCGCTCGGCAGCTATCGTTACCGCAAGCGCCAGCGCAACGGCGCCTCGCTGATGGTTGACGTCGATGTGTTCCCGCTCGCCGTCAATCGCGAGCTCGAGCATTGGAAGGAGCAGGATCAGCGCGAACGCCGCTGGGTCTCGCTTAACGACGCCGCCGAAATGGTCGACGAACCCGACCTCGCCGACCTCATCCGTTCGTTCGGCCCCGCCGAATTCAAGGCCGCGACTAAGCGGCTCGGCGTGATTGCCGCTACTCAGTCCAGGATCAGTCCTATGTTTGCATGGTTTCAGCGCCTGTTGCCCAAGAACGGCAATTTCTTCGAGCTGTTCGAGGCGCATGCGGTCATCATCGTCAGCGGCGCCGATGCGATGGCGCGGGTGCTGGCGGGTGACGGGCACGCCGCCGACCATATCCGCGAAGTGATCGAGCGCGAGCACGACGCCGACAACGTCACGCGCGAAGTGCTCAAGACCGTCCGCGAGACCTTCCTGACCCCGTTCGACCGCA
>JBDSED010000014.1:0-27203 GCA_039920225.1 Sphingomonas sp. | reverse complement strand
CCCTCAAAACCCCTATATCGACCCTTCAACAACCACAGGAGCTACGTCTATCCCACCGCCCAATATGCGCCGGCCTTTGCAGGCGCCGCCGATGAACGGCCCCCGATTCAACGAATTCATCCAGTCGCCCAAGGTCCGCGTGATCGACCACGAGGGCGAGAATCTCGGTGTCATGTACACCAAGGAAGCGATGGAGCAGGCCAACGAACTGGGTCTCGACCTGGTCGAAGTGTCGCCCAACGCCGATCCGCCGGTCGCCAAGTTCCTCGACGTCGGCAAGTTCAAATACGAGGCCCAGAAAAAGGCCAACCTCGCCCGCAAGAGCCAGAAGACGCAGGAGATCAAGGAGATCAAGATGCGTCCCAACATCGACGATCATGACTATGAGACGAAGATGAAGGCGGTGCACAAGTTCATCGGCGAAGGCGACAAGGTCAAGATTACGCTGCGCTTCCGCGGCCGCGAGTTGAGCCACGGCCAGCTCGGCATGGCGCTGCTCAAGCGCGTGCAGGACGACACGGTCGAAAACGCCAAGATCGAAAGCTATCCGCGCATGGAAGGCCGGCAGATGCTGATGGTGCTGTCGCCAAAGTGAAATAGCGAAGCTATTTCGCGTCTCGTCGGCGACACGGCCGGCGTCGCGAAGCGACGACCGACGGCGCGGATTTACTCCGCGCCGTTTTCGTTTGAGGAGGTGATCAGACTGGCGACATCCCGCCAGCCATACGCCACTTCGGCATCCCCGCCGTCGACGCGTTCGGCGATAACCACACCGCCCAGCCGCTCATAAAACCCTCGCGCCGGCGCATTCGCTGCAAGCACCCACAACGCCATGCTGCGATAGCCCTCTGCGATCAGTCGGCGTGCCATGGCCTGCATCAACAGCCGCCCGGCGCTGCGGCGTTGCCCAGCGCGCAACACGTAGATCGCCGCGACCTCGCCCGCATAGCCCGCCGCGGCAAGCTCCGCGGCCCGCTGTCTGGCGCACGAAGCGAACCCGATGATCAGCCCGTCCTGCTCGGCCACCGCGATGCCGCGCGCGGTGCCGCTGGCCAATTGATGCCGCCACATCGCCGCACGCTCCGCAACGTCGAGCGCTGCAAGCCGCGTCGGCGGCATCAGGCCAGCGTAGGTTTCGCGCCACGCCGTGACATGGATTTCACCGATCCGTTCGCTGTCCGCCAACCGCGCCGGGCGGACGGTGAGGTTCGTCATGCCGAGGGCGGTTCCCATAATTCGATCGCATTGCCCTCCGGATCGTGGATGCGTGCGAATTGCCCGGTCGCCGGGTCGTTCCATTCGGGCTTGGTGATCACCTCAATCCCGCTCGCGTTGAGTTGTTCGAGCAGGGAATCGAGATCGCTGACGCGGAAGTTGAGCATGAACTGCTTGTCGGCGGCGAAATAGTCGGTGTCAGCCTTGAACGGCGCGAATACCAACGGCCCGCCCTGGACGGTCCAGCTCCATTCGTCGACCGGGCCGGTATCGTCGGCCGAACACCCCGCACCGACGCCGAGATGGTCGCGATACCAGGCGTTGAGCGCATCCGGGTCCTTCGCGCGGAAGAAGAAACCACCCATTCCCAAAACCGGCATCGTCGCTCTCCTCCTGATGGTAAATCCACTTCTAAGCCGCCTCGCGAAACGCTTCGCCCGACGCCGCCTCGACCAATCGCCGCTCCAACGCCTTCACCCGACTCGCCGTGTCGATTTTATCGCCCGTCAAGTCGGTGACGTAGAAGGTATCGACCGCGCGCTCGCCATAGGTCGCGACGTGCGCCGAGTGAATCGTCACCTTCGACTGGAACAGCGCATGCGCCAACTGATGGAGCAACGCCGGCCGGTCGCGCGCATTGACCTCAACGACGGTGAAACGGTTCGACGCGTGATTGTCGATGAACGCCGCCGGGCTGATATCGAACGCTTCGGCGCGCGGGCGGGGCGGGGGCTTGGCCTTGAGCCGATCGGCGAGCTTGTTGCGGTTAGCCAACGCATCCTCGATCGCGCGCTTGAGCCGCGTCAGCTGCCCGGTATCGTCGAACGGCCGGCCGAGCGGATCCTGCACCAGGAAATTATCGAGCGCCATGCCGTCGCGCGTGGTGTGGATGCGCGCGTCGATGATGTTGCCGCCCGCGACGCTGATCGCGCCGGCGATGCGATAGAACAGGCCGGGATGGTCGGCGGCGTAGATCGTCACCAATGTCGCGCCGCGCTCGCGTTCGACCGACGTGGCGATCGACAGCGGCTCGTTGCCCGCCTCGGCGATCAGCTTGAGATTGGCCGTCAGCACGTCTTCGGGCTCAGCGACCCAATAGGATTCGGGCAGCTTCTTGGTGACTTTGGCGAACGCCTTCGCGTCCCACCCGAGCGCCGCGGCGATCGCTTCCTGCTTCGCGGCGACACGCTCGCTGCGTCCCTTCTGCTTGTGCCCGAGCCGCAGCACTTCCTCTGCGGCCTCGTACAAATCGGTCAGCAACTGCCGCTTCCACCCGTTCCACACGCCGGGCCCCACCGCGCGGATGTCCACCACTGTCAGTGTCAGCAGCAGCCGCAAACGTTCGGGACTTTGCACGATCTCGGCGAAGTCGAGGATCGTCTTGAAGTCCGACAGATCGCGTTTGAACGCGGTCGCCGACATCAGCAGGTGATAGCGCACCAGCCAAGCGACTGTCTCGGTCTCGGCCGGCGTCAGCCCGAAGCGCGGCGCCAGCCGCATCGCGACTTCCGCGCCAAGCACAGAATGGTCGCCGCCGCGTCCCTTGGCGATGTCGTGGAGCAGCACCGCGACATAGAGCACCCGCCGCGACGCGATCTGCTTCATGATCGCGTGGCTGAGCGGATGGTCTTCGGTCAGCTCACCCTTCTCGATCCGGCTGAGGAGGCCGATTGCGTGGATCGTATGCTCGTCGACCGTGAAGTGGTGGTACATGTCGAACTGCATCTGCGCGACGACGCGGCCAAAATCGGGCACGAAGCGGCCGAATACGCCGGCCTCGTTCATCCAGCGGAGCGCGATCTCCGGGTTATGGCGGCTGCTCAGCACGTCGACGAACAGCGCGTTCGCTTCCGGATCGCGCCGAATATCGTCGACCAGTTTTGCGTCGCGCGCCGCGGCGCGCATCGCGAGCGGGTGGACTTCGATACCGTTGCGGTCGGCCAGCACGAACATCTCGATCAGCCGCGTCGGTTTTTCGGCGAGGAAGTTGTCGCGCGGCAGTGCCAGCCGCCCACGGTCGAGCACGAACCCATTGAGCCGGCTCGGCGACCGCCGCAGTGTCGGCAACCCGAACCGCCGGCCCCGTGCTGCGAACTTCTCGTCGAGGTGCGCCAGGAACACGCCCGTCAAGTTGCCGACCGCCTTCGCCTGCAGGAAGTAATATTGCATGAACCGCTCGACCTTGGACTTGCCCGGGCGGTCTGCGAACCGCATCCGCTCGGCGATGTCGCGCTGCATGTCGAAGGTCAGCCGGTCCTCGGCGCGGCCGGCGATCGCATGGAGGTGGCACCGCACCGCCCACAGGAAATTGTCGGCGCGGTGGAATTGTGCATATTCGGCAGGCGAGAACAGCCCGGTTTCGACCAGCTGCGACGCGGTCTGGACGTTGTAGATATACTTCCCGATCCAGAAGAGCGCGTGAAGATCGCGCAAGCTGCCCTTTCCCTCCTTGACGTTGGGCTCGACGACGTAGCGCGTGTCGCCCATCCGTTTGTGACGCAGATCACGCTCGGCGAGCTTTTCGGCGATATAGGTTCGCGCGGTGTCGGACTGAACCTCGGCTTTGAAGCGGCGAGACGCCTCGTCGTACAATTCCTGGTCGCCCCAGACGTAGCGCCCCTCGAGCAACGCGGTGCGGATCGTCACGTCGCCTTTCGCCTGGCGCACCATTTCGTCGATGCTACGGATGGATTGCCCGACCTTGAGCCCCATATCCCACAGCGAATAGAGCAAGGTTTCGACGACCTGTTCGTGCCAGGGCGTTTCCTTCCACGGCGTCAGAAAGGCGATATCGACGTCGGAATAGGGCGCCATCTCGCCGCGCCCGTAGCCGCCGACCGCGAGCAGCGTGAGCCGTTCGGCCGAGGTAGGGTTGCTCAGCGGGTAGAGCCGCTGGACGGTGAAGTCGTAGAGCAGGCGCAGGATCTGGTCGATCAGGAACGCTTGGCTGGCGGCGATTTCCAACCCGCGAGAGGGATGCGCGATGAGGCGTGCCTCGATTTCGGCGCGGCCCGCGGTCAGTGCCGCTTTCAATTCGCGCGTCGCCGCTTGGCGCAGCTTGGCGCGGTCGCTGCCTTCTATTGCGGCGAGCGTTTCGGCCAGCGTGCGGCGGTCGATGATCGCGCGGCGATTTGGCAGCGTGGCGAAGCGCGAGGGCATGGGCGAATCAGATAGGGGGGAAACCGCGCCGCGTCATCCGCGAAGCATGGCATGGCCGATCCGGCCGGATGTGCTACGTTGGTCGAGTTCAATGGGGAGGTATCGATGAAAAACGGGATCATGCTCGCGGCGTCGTTTGGCGCCTTGATGTGGGCGCTGCCGGTGGCGGCACAGGACGCCGCAGTCGAAGCACCGATCAAAACCTTCCTCGACTCGTTCAACAAGGGTGATGTGGCGGGCGCTATGGCGACGCACGTCTCGACCGGTGCGACGATCGTCGATGAGGTCGCACCGTTCGTATGGTCGGGCGCCACATCGTTCGCCGATTGGGGCGCGAGCTACGACGTAGATGCCAAGGCCAAGGGCATCACCGATCCAGCAGTGTCGATCGGCAAGCCGACGCGCGAACTGGTGACCGGCGACCACGCGTATGTGATCGTGCCGTCGGTCTACACCTTCAAACAGAAGGGTGTCGCGATGCGCGAAGCCGCGCAGATGGCCTTCGCATTGGTCAAGACCGCAGGCGGCTGGAAGATCGCGGCGTGGACCTGGACCGGCCCTGATCCGGTGCCGGTCAAATAACGATCAGCCCCGCCACCATGCGGAGCGCGGCGACGGCTGGCTGCTCCAGTTGATGTCGAAACGGTCGCGCGCGCCGAATTGCGCCATCACTTCGTCGCGCAGGCAATCGGTGATCCATTGGTTCGAGATGCCGACCATTCGCGCATAGTTGCGCGCGAAACCGATCGCGTAGACGGACGCTGCGAAGCCGTCGAACCGGCCTTCCTCGATCGCGGCGAGATGGCGGACCGCGATCCGCGTTTCGCTCGCCACGTCTTGCAACGACATGCCCATCCGCTCGCGCGCGGTGCGCAGCGTCGGCCCGGCGACGGCGAGCGACGGCACGGGCATCGCCAGCATTCCCGGTCCCGATGCCGGGAACAGCCCGTTCTGCGCTTCCATGAGTCGTATCTCCCCCAAGGCGGAGGATCGCATCATTGTCGCATCCGCGCAACAATCGCGGGGTCAGGCGCCGCGGGCGAGAGTCTTCAGGCGATACAGAATGTCGAGCGCGTCGCGCGGTGTCAGGGCATCGACGTCGAGCGCTTCGACCTCGGCGCGGATCGCGTCGCATTCCTCTTCCTCGGCTTCGATCGCCGCGGCGAACAGCGGAAGGTCGTCTAATCCCGCGGCCAACCCACCGGTCCTGGCGCGTCCGGCCTCGAGCTTGGCGAGCACCGATTTGGCGCGCGCGATCGTCGCCGGCGGCAGGCCCGCGAGCCGGGCGACCGCGAGGCCGTAGGAGCGATCGGCGGGGCCGTCGGCAAGTTCGTGGAGCAGCACTAGCTCCCCCTTCCATTCACGCGCGCGAACATGGTGTAGCGTCAGCGCGTCGCAGCGTTCGGCCAGCCGGGTCAGCTCGTGATAGTGCGTCGCGAACAGGCAGCGGCAGCGATTGTCCTCGTGGATCGCCTCGACCACCGCCCACGCGATCGCGAGGCCGTCGTAGGTGGAGGTGCCGCGCCCGACCTCGTCGAGGATGACGAAGCTCTGCGGCGTCGCTTGCGCCAGGATCGCGGCGGTTTCGACCATTTCGACCATGAAGGTCGAGCGGCCGCGCGCAAGATTGTCCGACGCGCCGACGCGGCTGAATAGCCGATCGACCAGCCCGAGCGTGGCGCTGGTCGCTGGGACGTAGCTGCCCGCCTGCGCGAGCACCGCGATCAACGCGTTCTGGCGCAGGAAGGTCGACTTGCCGCCCATGTTGGGGCCGGTGACGAGCCACAGGCGGTTGCTCTCCGACAGTCTGCAATCGTTGGCGACGAAGCGCTCGCCGGTACGGCGCACGGCGTCCTCGACCACCGGGTGGCGCCCGCCGACGATCTCGAAACAGGCATGGTCGACGAGGTGCGGGCGCGCCCAACCGTCCTCGGCGGCGCGCTCGGCCAGGCCCGCCGCGACGTCGAGCCGCGCCAGTGTATCGGCGGTTGCTGCGATCGCTTCGCGGTCGGCAAGCGCAGCGGCGGCAAGCTCTTCCAAATGCGCAGCCTCCGCGGCAAGCGCGTGGCTGCCCGCCTGCGTCACTTTCATCGCGAGCTCATGCAACTCCGGCGCGTTGAAACGCACGACGCCGGCCAGCGTCTGGCGATGCGTGAAGCCGCTGTCGGCCGCCATAAGCGGGTCGGCGACGCGCGCTGGCACCTCGACATGATAACCGAGCACGCCGTTATGGCGAATCTTGAGCGCCTGCGTGCCCGTGCGGCCGCGATATTCGGCCTCCAGCGCGGCGATCGCGCGCCGCCCGCCCGCGCCGACATCGCGCAAATCGTCCAGCGCCGAGTCATATCCTTCGGCGATAGAGCCGCCGTCGGACGCGTCGATCGGCGGCATCGGCACCAGCGCGCGCTTGAGCAGGTCGATCAGCGCGCCGTGGCCGCGCAGTCGCGGCGCGATCCGGGCGAGCAACGGCGGCAAATCTACCAGCCCGTCGATCCGCTCGCCGAGCAGCCACGCGCCATCGAGCCCGTCGCGGAGCTGGCCAAGATCGCGCGGCGATCCGCGCCTCGCAGCGATCCGCCCGAGTGCGCGGCCGATATCGGGCAAGCTGCGGAGCGTCGCGCGCAGGCTTTCGCGCAAGCCGCCGTCGTCATGGAAGCGCTGGACGAGATCGAGGCGTTGCTCGATCGATCCGCGATCCATTAACGGCGCCCCGATATCGGCGGCGAGCAACCGCGCGCCCGCGCCGGTGACCGTGCGGTCGATCGCGTCGAGCAGGCTGCCCTTGCGCTGGCCGGTCGGAGTCTGGGTGAGCTCCAGGCTCTCGCGCGTCGCGGCGTCGATCGCCATCGTCTGCGCTGCACTCGCGATGCGTGGCGGCCGGAGGAAGGGCGGCGCGCCTTTGGCGGTATGCTCCAGATAGGCCACCAGCCCGCCCACCGCCGCCAGCCCGGCACGGCTTAACTGTCCAAACCCGTCGAGCGTCGCGACGCCGTAGACACGCTTCAGCCGCGTCTCCGCCCCGGTCGAATCGAATTCGCCCCGTGGGCGCAGCGTCGTCGCATATTGTTCGAACGAACTGCCCTCACACACTAGCACTTCAGCCGCGTTCAGCCGCGCCAACTCGGCCGGCAACCCGCCGGCGTCGGTCTCGACCAGATCGAATCGCCCGGTCGATACATCGGCCGCCGCCACCGCGACCCCACTCGCAGCTTCGCCGATCGCGACGCACCAATTGGCGGTCCGCGCATCGAGCAACGCCTCCTCGGTCAGCGTGCCCGCCGTCACCACGCGAACGATCGCGCGCGCAACCAACGCCTTGGACCCACCGCGCTTCTTGGCTTCGGCCGGACTCTCGGTCTGATCGGCGATCGCGACGCGGTGCCCCGCCTTGATCAGTCGCTGGAGATATCCGACCGCGGCATGCACAGGCACGCCGCACATCGGGATCTTCTCGCCTTCGTGCTCACCGCGCGCGGTCAGCGCGATGTCAAGCACCGCGCTCGCAATCCTGGCGTCGGCGAAGAACAATTCGAAGAAATCGCCCATGCGATAGAGCAACAGGCAATCGCCGGCCTCCGCCTTGAGCGCAAGATACTGCGCCATCATCGGGGTGGGGGCGGCGTCGGCCATAAGCCGGCGTTAGCGAACGGCCCCGATCCCTCCAACCCCGTTCGCCCTGAGCATGTCGAAGGGCTGCCTTTTTCTGTGGACAGTCGGAAAAGAGAAAGCAGGGCTTCGACAACCCCGTTTTTACAACGGGGCCGAACGGGCTAAGGGAACGCCAACAGAGAGGTTCCTCCCCGATGACCGAAGAGAAATCCGCCCAGTTTTCCGACCGCGAAGCGCTGCTGTTCCATTCGGAAGGGCGCCCCGGCAAGATCGAGATCGTCGCGTCGAAACCGATGGCGACGCAGCGCGACCTCGCGCTGGCGTATTCGCCCGGCGTTGCGGTGCCGGTGCAGGCGATCGCCGACGATCCCGCCACGGCTTACGATTATACGACCAAAGGCAACCTTGTCGCGGTCATCTCCAACGGCACCGCGATCCTCGGCATGGGGAATCTGGGGGCGCTCGCGTCGAAGCCGGTGATGGAAGGCAAGGCGGTGCTGTTCAAGCGCTTCGCCGACGTCGATTCGATCGACCTCGAGGTCAAGACCGAGGATGTGCAACGCTTCATCGAATGCGTCGAACTGCTCGAGCCGTCGTTCGGCGGGATTAACCTCGAGGACATCAAGGCGCCGGAATGCTTCATCATCGAGCAGACGCTGCGCGAACGCATGAACATCCCGGTGTTCCACGACGACCAGCACGGCACCGCGATCATCACGGCGGCGGGGCTGATCAACGCCTGCTTGCTCACGGGGCGTCAATTGTGCGACGTCAAGGTCGCGGTGAATGGCGCGGGTGCGGCTGCGATCGCCTGCACCGCACTCATCAAGGCGATGGGCGTGCGCAACGAGAACGTGATCATGTGCGACCGCTCCGGCGTGATTTATCAAGGCCGCGAGAAGATAAATCAGTGGCAGTCGGCGCATGCGGTCAAGACCGACAAGCGGACGCTGACCGAGGCGCTCGATGGTGCGGACGTGTTCCTCGGCCTCTCGGCGGCAGGAGCGGTCACGCCGGAGATGGTCGAGAACATGGCCAAAGCACCGATCATCTTCGCGATGGCAAATCCCGAGCCCGAGATCCGGCCCGAACTGGCGAAGGCGGCACGCCCAGACGCGATCATCGCGACCGGGCGTTCGGATTATCCCAATCAAGTCAACAACGTGCTCGGCTTCCCGTTCATCTTCCGTGGTGCGCTCGATGTGCGCGCGACGGGGATCAACGAGGAGATGAAGATCGCCGCGGCCAATGCCATCGCCGAACTGGCCCGCGAGTCGGTGCCGGAGGAAGTCGCCGCGGCTTATGGCGTCCGTCACACGTTCGGCCCCGATTACATCATCCCGGCGCCGTTCGATCCGCGGCTGATGGAGCGCGTGCCTGCGGCCGTCGCCAAGGCTGCGATGGATTCGGGCGTCGCAACGCGGCCGATCCTCGACCTAGCCGCCTATCGCCAGCAACTGCGCGGGCGGCTCAACCCGACCACGTCGGTGCTGACACTCGCCTATGAAGGCGCGCGCGCGCGACCCAAGCGCGTGCTGTTCGCCGAGGGCGAGGAGGAAGTCGTGTTGCGCGCCGCCGTCGCCTTCCGCGAGGGCGGTTATGGCACGCCGGTGCTGGTCGGGCGCGACGACGTCCACGACCGGCTCCGCGCGCTCGGCGTCAAGGACGTCGAGAATTACGAGGTGCACAACAGTCGCACCTCTACCCTTGTCCCGCGGATGGTCGATTTCCTCTACAAGCGGCTCCAGCGGCGCGGTTACCTGCACCGCGACGCCGAGCGGATGATCAACCAGGACCGCAACATCTTCGGCGCGGTGATGCTGCAGCTCGGCGAAGCCGATGCGATGATCACCGGCATCACGCGCACTTATGCCCAGACGATGCGCGAAGTGCGGCGTGTGATCGACGTCGAGCCAGGGCGCACGGCGTTCGGCATCCACGTCATGGTTGGCCGAAGCCACACCGTGTTCATGGCCGACACCACGATCAACGAACGTCCGACCGCCGAGGAGTTAGCCGACATCGCCGAACAAACCGCAGCGGTAGCGCGCCGGATGGGTCATGAGCCGCGCGTCGCGTTCCTCAGTTATTCCACCTTCGGCAATCCCGAAGGGCGCTGGCTCGAAAATCTGCGCGGCGCGGTCCAAGTGCTCGACCGACGCCAGGTGGGTTTCGAATACGAAGGCGAAATGGCGCCCGACGTTGCGCTCAACCCCAAGCAACTCGCGAACTATCCTTTCGCGCGGTTATCCGGGCCGGCCAACGTGCTGATCATGCCGGGGCTGCAATCGGCCAACATCTCGGCGAAATTGCTACGGGAGCTAGGCGGCGACGCAGTGATCGGCCCAATGCTGGTCGGCATGGAAAAGCCCGTCCAGATCGCACCGATGACCTCGACCGCAAGCGAACTGGTAACACTGGCCGTGCTGGCGGCGGGTGGCATCGCAGGGTAGGCGCTTGGCTCCCGGCTGGATGGGCTATCGTCCCATAAACGCTTCCCCAGCGAAGGCCGGGGTCCAGTATCAGGCCGGTCGCAACTGGGCCCCGGCCTTCGCCTGGGAAGGATAGTCATGTGGGCGGAACTTAGGTTGGCATGATCCGTCAGCCGCCATACATCTGCGGTATGGCAGGGCACGTGCATGGCTGACGGTTTCGGCGGATCGATGCCGCTCTATCTGTTGATCGCAGGCGCGGTGGTAGTGTTGCTCCTCGCGCAGCGGTTTCGCGTCGTCGGACGGATCGTATCGTTCGTCTTCATGCTCGGCGCGCTCGCGTTGTTGGCCATGCTGATCGGCGAGCGGGGGCGGTTCGACCCGACCTTTGCGCGGGTCGCCAGCCTGCTCAATCTCGACCGCGGCCAGGAAGTCGTCGGCAAGGAGATGCGCGTGCCGATGTCGAGTGACGGGCATTTCTGGGTCACCGTACGCTTCGGTCAGGTCGAGCGGCGCATGCTGGTCGACAGCGGCGCGACGGTCACTGCGCTGTCGGCAGCCACGGCGGAAGCCGCGGGGCTGCAACCCGACCATAGCCCGTTCCCGATGATCATTCAGACCGCCAACGGCTCCGTCCGCGCGACAACCGCGACGGCGCCCGAAATGCGTATCGGCAACATCGTCGCGCGCGATCTGCCCGTCGTCACCTCGCCGGCGTTCGGCGACATGGACGTGGTGGGCATGAACTTCCTGTCGCGGCTCAAGAGTTGGCGAGTGGAGGGACGGACGCTGATCCTGACCCCGAACCACCCGCAACCGACCCCTTAACCCTCTCCCGTTGGGAGAGGGTCGAGGCGCGTAGCGCCGAGGGGTGAGGGCAGGGCGCGAAGCACTATCGACTTTCCTCACCCTTCCGCGCCTCCGGCGCTCCCTCCCTTTCCCAAAGGGAGAGGGATTTAAGCGTCGATCGACGTCCCCACCGCTGCATTGACGAGCCCGCCATCGACCACCAGCGTATCGCCGACGACATAATCCGACGCGCGGCTGGCGAGGAAGATCGCCGCGCCGGCCATGTCCTCGTCGGTGCCGATCCGGCGCATCGGAATGCCCTTTGCGACCTGGTCGCCATGGTCGCGCGCGGCTTTGTTCATTTCGCTGGCGAAGGCGCCGGGGGCGAGCGACGTGCAGATGATCGCATCCTTGATCAGCCGCGCCGCCATTCGCTTGGTCAGATAGATCAGCGCCGATTTGGAGGCGTGATAGCTATACGTTTCCCATGGGTTGAGCCGCAGGCCGTCGATCGACGTGATGTTGATGACTTTGCTCGGCTTGTCGTAGCTGGCTTGCGCCTTGAGCATCCCATGCAGCGCTTGCGTTAGGAAGAACGGCGACTTGACGTTGAGGTTCATCACCTTGTCCCAGCCGCTCTCCGGGAATTCCTCGAACGGCACGCCCCACGCGGCGCCGGCGTTGTTGACCAGGATATCGAGATGATCCTCATGCTCGGCCATCTTCGCGGCGAGCGCCTTGCAGCCATCGACGGTCGAGACATCCATCGGGATCGGGATGCAGTTCGGCCCGAGCTCCGCGGCGGTTTCCTCGCACGCCGGGGCCTTGCGTGAGGAAATGTAGACCTTCGCACCCTGCGCGATATAGCCCGCCGCGATCATCTTGCCGATGCCGCGCGACCCGCCGGTGATCAGTGCGACGCGCCCCTCGAGGCTGAAGAATTTGCTCGTGTCCACGGTGTCTCTCCTTATCCGCCGCGCTTGATCGTCTCGCGCGCAATGATGATCTGCTGGATCTGGCTCGTCCCTTCGTAGATGCGGAACAGCCGCACGTCGCGGTAGAGCCGTTCGATCCCGTGATCGGCGATATAGCCCGCCCCGCCATAGATTTGCACCGCGCGGTCGGCGACGCGGCCGACCATCTCGCTGGCGAAGTATTTGGCCGCGGCGGACTCCATCACGACGTCCTTGCCCGCATCCTTGGCGGCGGCGGTTTCCAGCACCATCGCGCGGGCGACAAGCGCCTCGGTCTTCGAATCGGCGATCATGCCCTGGATCAGCTGGTGCTCGGCGATCGGTTTGCCGAACTGCTTGCGCTCGGTCGCATAAGCGACGCAGTCGGCGACCAGCCGCTCGGCCACGCCGACGCAGACCGCGCTGATGTGCAGCCGCCCACGGTCGAGCACGCGCATCGCGATCTTGAACCCTTCGCCCTCCGCGCCGAGCCGGTTCTCGACCGGCACCACGACGTCGTCGAAGATCACATCGGCAACCTTGGCGCCCTTTTGGCCCATCTTCTTTTCGGGCTCGCCGATCGACACGCCGGCCAGGTCGCGCGGCACGAGGAACGACGACACGCCGCGCGCGCCCTTCTCGTTGTCGTTGGTGCGCGCCATTACGGTGAACAGGTCGGCCTTGTCGGCGTTGGTGATGTAGCGCTTGGTGCCCGACAGCCGATACGCCTGCCCGTCCCATACCGCCTTGGTTTTCACCGCGCCGGAATCGCTGCCGACATCGGGCTCGGTCAACGCAAAGCTGGTGATGATCTCGCCGCTGGCGATCTTGGGCAGCCACTCCGCCTTCTGTTCAGGCGACCCGGCCATCACCAGGCCCTGGCTCCCGATGCCCACATTGGTGCCGAAGCTCGACCGGAACGCCGGCGTCGTGCGGCCTAGCTCGATCGCAACCTTGGCCTCTTCGAGCATCGTCAGCCCCAGCCCGCCATATTCCTCGGCGATCGACAGGCCGAACAGACCCATCTCCTTCATCTCGGCGACGACGTCGTCGGGGATTGCATCGGCCGCCTCAACTTCGGCCTCAAGCGGGCGGAGCCGGTCGGCGACATAGCGCCGCACCGTGTCGATCAACGCATCGAAGGTTTCGGCGTCGAGCGCCATCGTGCCTCTCCCTGTCGTTGACCGGAGCGATGCAACAAAGTCGCGGTGCCCGCAAACCCGAAATTCGAAAAACGCCGATTGACCGCCCTTGGCGCCCCCCTATGCTGACACGAAAATTCGAGATGCAGGAGAAGTGATGCGGTTTCAGGGCAAGCGTGCGGTCGTCACCGGCGGGGCGTCGGGCATCGGTCGCGCCACTGCATTGCGGCTGGTCGAAGAGGGCGCTGACGTGCTGATCGGCGATCTCGACGTCGCGGGCGGGGAGGAGCTTGCTGAGACCTCGAACGGCCGCATCCGGTTCCAGAAGACCGACGTGATGCAGTCCGCCGAGATCGAGGCGCTGATGCGCGCCGCCGATGCTGCGGGCGGGCTCGATGTGGTATTCAACAATGCCGGCGCATCGGGCAGCCGCGACAAAATCGACGTGATTTCGCCCGACGACTGGGACGGCACAATGACGCTGCTGCTCAAGTCGGTGGCGATGGGCATCCGCTATGCCGCGCCGTTGATGGCGAAGCGCGGCGGCGGGGCGATCGTCAACACCTCGTCGGTTTCGGCACTGGGTAGTGGCTATGCCCCGACCGCCTATTCGACCGCCAAGGCGGGTGTGCTCCACCTGACCAAGGTCGCCGCTGCCGACCTCGCCAAGAGCAACATCCGCGTCAACGCGGTGATCCCGGGATTCATCACCACCAACATATTCACCTCCGCGCTGGGGCTGGAGGGGCAGGCGCGCGATCACGTCAATGGCATGATCGCCGCGACAGCCGCCAAGGCGCAGCCGGTCCAGCGCGCCGGCCGGCCCGAGGATATCGCCGCCGCGGTCGCCTTCCTGGCCAGTGACGACGCGGCGTTCGTTACCGGCACGCACATCCTGGTCGACGGCGGGATGCTGATCGGCACCCGGGCGAGCTGGGATGACTCGGTGCCCGGGCTGTTCTCCGCGCTCGAGGCGGCATTTGCGTGAGCGACCCGACAAGCGATACGGCCGGCGCCATCGCCGTCCCGGTCAAGCGTCGCCTGAAGACCAGCGTCACGATGGCTTATGGCTTCGGGTCGGTCGCTTATGGCGCAAAGGATGCCGCGTTCGGCACCTTCCTGCTGATCTACTACAACCAGGTGCTCGGGCTGAATTCGTTCAAGGTCGGGCTGGTTATCATGGGCGCGTTGGTGCTCGATGCGTTCATCGACCCGATGGTCGGGATCCTGTCCGACCGCACGCGCAGCCGGTGGGGGCGGCGGCATCCGTGGATGTATGCCTCTGCACTGCCGATAGCGATCGGCTGGCTCGCCTTATGGAACCCGCCGGCGGGCAGTGAGAGCTTTCTGCTTGGCTGGTTGTTCGTCACCGCGGTGATCACGCGGAGCGCGGTTAGTTGTTTCGAAGTGCCGAGCCAGGCACTGACTCCCGAGCTGACCACCGATTACGATGAGCGCACGCGCGTCACCGCGTATCGTTATTTGTTCGGTTGGGCAGGCGGTCTGAGTATCGTGCTGCTCGCCTATGGCGTATTCCTCACCGCGCGGCCCGATTATCCGAACGGGCTGTTCAATCCGGGTGGCTATCACAATCTCGCGTTGGTGTCGGCGGCGCTGATGGTCGCGGCGATTTTGGTGTCGTCGCTTGGCACGCACGGCGAAATCAGCCGTCTGCCGCAGGTCGAAACGCAACCGCAGCCGTTCGGCGCGGTGCTCAAGGAACTGTGGCAGACGGTTCACAATCGCGGCTTCGTGGTCCTGATCCTCGCGGGCGTCTGCGCCTATACCAATCAGGGTATCAGCTATGCGCTGGCCAATTATTTCTACGCTTACGCCTGGCAGCTCAGCGCGGGCGCGTTGCAGTTGTTGCCGCTGACGTTGTTCGCCGGCGCGACGGCGGCCTTCATCATCGCACCGCGCGTCGGGCGCACCACCAGCAAACCGCGTGCGGCATGCGTTTTCGTCATCAGCGGGGCGACAGTCTACGCGAGTTTCTGCGCGCTCTTTCTGTTCGACCTGCTACCCCCGCCGGGCTGGTCACGCGTTGCGGTGCTCTTCCCGTTGTTCGCGATCCAGACCGCGTTAAGCGTGTCGTCGTTCATCCTGGGTGCGTCGATGATGGCCGACGTCGTGGAAGAATCGCAGGCCCGCACCGGGCGCCGCAACGAGGGCGTGTTCTTCGCCGGATCGTTCTTCGTCCAGAAATGCACGTCCGGGCTTGGCATCGCGGTAGCGGGCGGCATTCTCGCCCTTGCAGGATTGCAGGATAAGATTGGCCCGGCGACCGCGTCGCCGGACAAGGTTCACAATTTCGTCCTGATGTTTATCCTGATCTATGGCACGCTGGCGTTATGCGCCGCCTTTCTTTTCACGAAATTCCCGTTCGGCCGCGCCGAGCATGAGGCGCGGCTAAGCGGCTTGGCCGCGGCGGAAAACGAGGGCGCGCCGCACGTTTCGTGAGGCGATTCGCAATGCTGCAAGCGCGAAATAGATCGCATTCCTACCGTAATAGGGCACTCATCGGCGACGGAACACCGTTCGTCGTGAAAGGTTCCGTTCATCGGCCCGACAGGGTTTCCATGTCGGTTTTGTCCACCTAACCCACCATCAACAGTTCACGACGACCTTCGGGGGGTCCATGAAATTCGGTGGTTTTGCAGCGCGTTTTGCGCTGGTGGCGGTGTGCGCCCTGATGACGGTGGTGCCCGCACAAGCGCGCTTCTGGCAGTGCGCGCCTTATGCTCGCGAAGTGTCGGGTATTCAGATTTTCGGCAACGCCAATACCTGGTGGTCGCAAGCGGCCGGCAAGTATCAGCGCGGTGAACAGCCCAAGGTCGGCGCGGTTCTGTCGTTCCGCTCGACCGGGCACATGCGGCTCGGCCATGTCGCGACCGTTGCGGCGATCGTCAGCGATCGCGAAGTCATGCTCAACCATGCCAATTGGTCGCGCCGCGGCGGGATCGAATATACCGCGCGGGCGGTCGACGTCTCGGCGGCCGGCGACTGGAGCGAGGTCAAGGTTTGGTACGGCCCCCAGGGCGGCCTTGGCACCACGACCTATCCGACCAACGGCTTCATCTACGGCAACGGCGCGCCCAAGAATGACGACCGGTTCGAAGACGAACCTAAGCTGCCGCAGCTTCAGATGGCGAGCGCCACAACGGGCGGTGGCCGCATGATCGGCGTTCGCGACTAACAAGCATCCGTCATTGCGAGCGTAGCGAAGCAATCCAGGATCTTTCGGGACGCCTGGATTGCTTCGCTACGCTCGCAAATGCGATTTGATGTGTGGGGTCTACGCTTTGCCCGGCGCGAACGTCATAGCGAGGCCGTTCATGCAATAGCGCTTGCCGGTTGGCTTCGGCCCGTCGTCGAACACGTGGCCGAGGTGCCCGCCGCAGCGCCGGCAATGCACTTCGGTCCGCGCCATCCCGAGCGAGCCGTCGTTGCGGCTGCGAACCGCGTTGGGAAGCGGTTGCCAGAAGCTCGGCCAGCCGGTGCCGCTTTCGAACTTGGTCTTCGACGAATAGAGCGGCAGCGCGCAGCCCTTGCAGGAGAAAATCCCGGCGCGGTGTTCGTCGTTGAGCGGGCTCGAATAGGGCCGCTCAGTATTCTCGTGGCGCAGCACTTGGTACGACGCCTCGCCGAGCTTCTTGCGCCACGCCGCGTCGCTCATCGTCACTTCGAACTTTTCGGGCGGCTGCGCGGGCGCGGCGGTGCAGCCGAACAGGATCACGCTGGCGGCGCCGGCGCCGGTCAGTCTCAGAAATTCACGTCGATTGGTCATATCATCTCACTCCGTCGCCGATAGATACGAACGACGGATGCGATCGGTTACCGCCTGCGACGAAATCGGACGCAATCAGTATTTTGAAAGCTCGACCGGCAGCTTGCGATAGCCGTGGACGAAGCAGGCCGACACGCGCTCTGGCTCGCCGACCACGTTCACGCGCATGCGGCGCTTGGCCATTTCCTCGAGCAGCACGCTGATCTGAAGCTCGGCGAGGCGAGCACCGACGCAGCGATGGATGCCGTGCCCGAACGCCAGGTGGCGGCGGGCATTGGGACGGTCGACGACGATATTGTCGGCATCGTCGCCGAACACCGTCTCGTCGCGGTTGGCAGACAGATACCAGAGCGCGAGTTTGTCGCCTTCCTTGATCATCTGGCCGCCGAGTTCCTGGTCCTGCGTCGCGGTGCGGCGCATATGCGCGAGTGGCGTCTGCCAGCGGATGATTTCCTGAACGCTGTTGCCGATCAGGCCGGGATCGGCCTCAAGCTTGGCGCGCTGGTCGGAGAATTTGTCGAGCCCATAGGCCACCGCCGACATCGAATTGCGCGTCGTATCGTTGCCGCCGACGATCAGCAGGATGAGGTTTCCGAGGAACTCGAACTGGTCCATCTCCGCCATCGCTTCGGAATGGATCATCATCGAAATGAGATCGGGCGTCGGTTCCTTGCCGAGCTTATCGTTCCACAACTTCCCGAAATAGGCGCCGCATTCGTACATGTGCGTCAGCCGTTCGGCGCGCAGTTCGGGGGTCTTGACCAGTTCGATATCGCCCGCCCAGTCGGACCAGAAGGTCAGTTTGCGGCGGTCCTCCCATGGGAAATCGAACAGCAGCGCCAGCATCTGCGTAGTCAGTTCGATCGCGACGGTGTCGACCCAGTCGAACGTCTTGCCGTATTCCAGCGTGTCGAGCACTTCGGCGGTGCGGCGGACGATGTCCTCCTTCATCCGCACCATCTCGCTCGGCGTGAAAGCGGGGGCGACGGTGCGGCGCTGGCCGGTATGCTTGGGCCGGTCCATCGCGATGAACATCGGCATCTTTACATCACTGTCGGGCAGGAAGTCGGCGAGCGTGATCCCGCCGGCTTCGGATGAGAAGATTTCGGGGAGCGATTCGGCTTCGAGGATCGGCTTGTAGGTCGACACCGACCAATAAGGACCGAAGTCCGATCCCTCGACCTTGTACACGGGGGCCTTGGCGCGGAGCTCCTTGAACGGTGCTTGCCAGACATCGTCGCGGTATAGTTCGGCCCGGCTGACGTCGAGCGGGTCGATGGGGCCGTCATATTTGTATGTCGGGCCGTTCTTGACCATGTCCATGATGGATTCTTGAGTCGCCATCCCCACTCTCCTTTGACCTCAATCAATCCAATACTTACACGAATGTCAATAGTGCGTCGGGGTTAGCGCGCCTTGGAGCGCTTGGCGCCGCTACCCGATTTGAGCACCCCGCGCCTGAACCACCGCGCGCCGAGCGAAATGACGACCGACACCCACAGCAATTGCCAGACGATGGCGATCGCGTGGGGCCAAAGCGACGTCGAATTGGCCGCCTCCGCCGCCATCGCCATCGGCGAGCTGAACGGGAAGATCGCGGCGGCCAGCGCGATCGTGCTGCCGGGGTTCGCGGCGGCAGCGGTCGACAGGCCGACATTACCCATCTGCAGAAAGGTCATGGGCAGCGACATCATCTGTAGCTCGCGCTGGGTCGATGCCTGGGCGCCGAGGATCAGATACGCCGCCCCGATCAGCAGATAGGACATCACGAAATAGATCAGGAACAGGAGCGCGAACATCGGTTTGCCGACCGCCGGCGCGACTTGCGCCAGCCCCGCCGTCATCCCTGCCGGCAGCAAGCTGGTGGTCTGCGTCACGATCGTTCCCCAGAACCCGACGAACAACAACGCCACGCCGAACATCCCGATCAGCTTGCCGACGAACACCGATTCTAGCGGCACCGCGGCGGCGAGCACTTCGATCACCTTGTTGTTGCGCTCCTCCGCCATCGTGCCGATCGTCAGGCCGGCGAGGAACAGCGTCAGCATGAAGATCGCGACGACCGCGAACATCGCCGCGGTGCTGTGTCCAGAGACCGTAACCTGTGTCTGCGCGACCCGCACCTTCACCGGCTTGCTGAGCGGCGCCGTCGTTCCGACGCGGTCGGCGCGCAATACTTGGTCGGCGAGCGCGGCGAGATAATTCGCTTCGCTGCCCGCCCCGTTGCCGTAGAGGATGTGCGGGGCGTCGAGCGGGCCATAGAGCACCGCCTCCACATCGCCCTCGCGGCTACCGATCAGCGTGCGCGCCTGCGCTTCGGGGTTGGCCTCGGGTAGCTTGAACTCGACAGGCGGCGGCAGGTCGCCGCGGTCGAACACGTCGCGCAATTGACTATCGACCGTTTGAATGGCGGGAGTACGATCCGGCGCGGTCAGCACCACCAGTTTGCTGCGATCGACCACGCTTCGCGTCATCTGGGACGCGCCGACCCCGCCCGCCGCGCCGAACGCGATCGTGAGGAGGGGGGAGAGCAGGAAGATCAGGAAAGTCGGGGTGAACACGGTCGCGATGAAATCGCGCCGCGCCACGGTCAGCGATTGGCGGACCGAGCGGCGAAGCGAGCCGGCGGTCATTAGGCAGCCTCCGCTTCGGCTGGCGCCAACGCATCGGCGCCGACGATTTTCACGAACGCATCGTGGAGACCGGGTCGTTCGATCGACAGCCCGGTAACGCCGTGGCCGGACTGAGTCAGCAGCCGCAACATGTCCTCGATCCCGCCATCGGGGACGGAGAAGATCCATTCGTGGCCGTTATGCCGCGCATCTGCGGGCAACATGGTCGCAATCGATGGATCGTCGCGCTCGGGCGTGTAATGCGCCTGCATCGGCAGCTTGCCGCGCGCGTCGTTGACCGTGCCCTCGAACCGGCGCTTGCCGCCGGCGATGATCGCCAGCCGGTCGCACAGCCGCTCGGCATGCGCCATGACATGCGTGGAAAACAGCACCGTCGCGCCGCGTGCCTGCTCGCCGCGGATCAGCTTTTCAAGGTTTTCCTGATTGACCGGATCAAGCCCTGAAAACGGCTCGTCGAGCACCAGTAGGTCGGGCTGATGCACCACCGACCCGAGTAGTTGAACGAGCTGCGCCATTCCCTTCGACAGCTTACGGATCTTGGTGTCGACCGCGTAACCGAGCCCGGCATTCTCCATCAGCTCGACCGCACGCTTGCGCCCGACGCCCCATGGCAGACCCCGCAACGCGCCCATGAACGCGATCGCCTCGCGCGCCTTCATCGCCGGGTAGAGGCCACGCTCTTCGGGCAAATAGCCCACCTGGTCGCTCGCCTCCCGCGGGCGGCTATGGCCGAGCAGCGTGCGCTCGCCATCATCCGGCTCGATGATGCCGAGCAGCATGCGGAGCGTCGTGGTTTTGCCGGCGCCATTTGGGCCGAGCACGCCGTAAATCATGCCCGCCGGCACCGCCAAGTCGATTCCGTCGACCACGCGCCGCCCGCCGAACGCCTTGACCAGGCCGTTCGCCGTGACGGCCAGAGATTGTGACACGCAACCTATCCCTTCGTTCTGGCTTATCGTGGTAGCGGGGCGGGGTGGATCACGAAAGGCCATTCGAGGAGCGGTTGCGGGCGGAGGCGTTAACGCTGGGTTTCGCCGATGTCGGCATCGCGCGGGCCGACGCCGCGCCGCTGGCGGGCGAGCGGTTGCGGCAATGGCTCGACGAGGGTGCGCACGGCGAGATGATCTGGATGGAGGAGCGTGCCCATCATCGCGCCGCCCCGACCGGATTATGGCCCGACGTGAAGAGCGTAGTCGCGCTGGGGATGAGCTACGCGCCCGGTCGCGATCCACTGGCGCTGGCGGGCGAGGGAGACCGCGGACGGATTTCGGTCTACGCGCAGGGCGGCGATTATCACGACGTCGTCAAGCGCACGCTCAAGGCGCTGGCGCGCTGGATCGTTGCCGAAGCGCCGGGCAGCGACCTCAAGGTGTTCGTCGATACGGCACCGGTTATGGAAAAGCCGCTGTCCGAAGCCGCCGGGCTCGGCTGGCAGGGCAAGCACACCAACTTGGTCAGCCGCGACCACGGCAGTTGGCTTTTCCTGGGGGCAATCTACACGACGCTCGATCTCGTGCCCGACACGCGCGGCGTGGATACCTGCGGGTCGTGCGACGCGTGCCAGCGGGCGTGCCCGACCGATGCGTTCCCGGCACCCTATCGCCTCGATGCGCGGCGCTGTATTTCATATCTGACGATCGAGCATAAGGGGCCGGTGCCCGAGGAATTCCGCGCCGCTCTCGGCAACCGCATCTATGGCTGCGACGATTGCCTGGCGGTCTGTCCGTGGAACAAGTTCGCCAGCGCGGCCGCGGCCAATCGCGCCTTCCTGCCGCGCGCAGAGCTCGTCGCGCCGCGCCTCGCCGATCTGCTCGCGCTCGACGATGCGGGATTCCGCCAGGTGTTTGCCGGGTCGCCGATCAAGCGGATCGGGCGCGATCGAATGGTTCGTAACGCCGCTTATGCCGCGGGAAACAGCGGCGATCCCGCGCTCGCCCCGGCGCTCGAGGCGCTCAGCGACGATGCGTCGGAAGTGGTGCGGGATGCTGCGGCCTGGGCGCTGGGCCAACTATGCCCCTCCCCTTCAGGGGAGGGGTTAGGGGCGGGGGATGCCTCGCAGAGCGCATCGCTTGTGACTGCCCCACCCCAACCCCTCCCCTGAAGGGGAGGGGCTAGTTCACTTGCCGCCGCCTCGTCGCGCCAATGCCGCGACGCAACTCGCGCGGTCAATCGGACGGCCGTCGGGCTGGCGCGTATCGACATAGGTAACGGTCGGGTCGCCGCCGCCCTTGGCCGGATAGAGATAGGTGTCGAGCACGCAGATCGGCCCCTTGAACTGGAGCTTGCGCGCGGTTCCTTCGCGGACATCGGCGTCGGGCATGCCGAACGTGCGCGTCAACTCAGCGGCGTTCTGCCCCATCACCCGCTCGAGCCCGGTGGTCGAGATCGGTCGTGCCACCGGTGGGGGCGCGAAGACTGGGCGCGGCGCCTCGCCGCACCCTGCCAACAGCAGCGCGCCGCCGAAAACCATCGCCCGTGTCATTTGCGTCTCCCATGGAATTGATGCGTCGCCATCGCCGCGCCGAGCACGGGGGCGATCAGATTGACGACCGGCACGCTCATCAACGCGGCGACGATCACGCCCAGATCCCAGCGCCTCCAACGCGTGTCGTGCGCCCATTGCTTCGTGTCGGCACTCGACAAATGCCGCGCCGCGACCATCTCGCCCAGATCGGCGCCGAGCAGCCAGCCGTTAGCGGCGTAGAACAGCAACGGCGTGCCGAGCCCCGTTACGAGCAGCACGACATAGACCGGCGCCAGCACGATGTTGACCAGCAACGCTCGCCCCGCCGATTTTAGCCCAAGTGCCAGCGACCGCGCGACCGGCACGTGATGCGCGTTTGCCAAGGCATCTGGGTAATGCCGCCGCTCGATCGCGATCACGATCTCGTCACCGAACAGCCAGATCACCGCCACCGCGATCGCGCGGAACAGCACCCAGCCGAACAGCAGCATCGCCAGGAATCCGCTGATCGCCGCCAGGTTGCCGGCGGTCTCGTCCCAGCCGAGCTGATCGATCACCAGCCAGCGCGTCGTGAACCACAGGCCCGCTCCGAGCAACAGAAACACGACGAGCGTCAGCACGATCGTCTTGACGAACACGCGAAGGATCGCGGGGTCGGTCAGATCGCCGAGCGAGAGGAAGAACGCGCGGATCATCGTTGCGCGGCTGTAGCGGCGCGGGTAGGGCGCGGCCAACCATTTTCCCGGAGACCAATCTTGACCAGCCCGACCTATGACGTCGTCGCGATCGGCAACGCGATCGTCGATATCCTTTCGCAGGCGACCGACGAGTTCATCGTCGCGGAGGGAATGACCAAGGGCGGCATGCAGTTGATTTTCGATTCAGCGGCGGCGGACGCGCTCTATTCGCGGATGGGGCCGGGGCGCGAAGTGTCGGGCGGGTCGGCCGCCAACACCATCGCTGGCCTCGCCGCTTTGGGTCATGCCACCGGTTTCATCGGTCAGGTCGCCGACGACCAGTTGGGCAAGGTGTTCGCGCACGACGTCCAAGCGCTGGGCGTGCATTTCGAAACCCCCGCGGCGGCCGGTGGCGATCCTACCGGCCGGTGCCTCGTGCTCATCACGCCGGATGGCCAGCGCACGATGAACACCTTCCTCGGCGCGGCGCAGTTCCTGCCCGAAGCCGCGGTCGACCAGGCGACGATCGAGGCGGGCGCGATCCTCTATCTCGAAGGCTATTTGTGGAACGCCGACCAGTCGCGCGACGCAATGAAGCGCGCGATCGCGATGGCGCGCGGGGCCGGACGCAAGGTCGCGCTGACGCTGTCCGACACGTTCGTGGTCGAAGGGCATCGCGCCGAATTCTTCGAGCTGATCGACGCCGGCCAGATTGATATCCTGTTCGCCAACGACAACGAAGTCCGCGCGATGATCCAGGACGAGGATGTTGTGGCCGCGGTCGCGGCGTTGTCGGCGCGCGTCCCCTTGCTGGTCTGCACCCACGGCGCCGCGGGGGCGGAAGCGCATAAGGACGGGGAGCATGCCCGCATCCCGGCCGAGCCGGTCGACGACGTGGTCGACACCACCGGTGCCGGCGACCTGTTCGCCGCCGGTTTCCTGGCGGGGCAGGCGCAGGGCCACGATCTCGAAACGAGCCTACGGATGGGCGCGATTTGCGCCGCCGAGTGCATCAGCCATATCGGCCCGCGCCCGGTCGCCGACATCAAGAAGCTGGTCGCCGACAAGCTCCGCTAATCAGCATCCCACAAAGAAAGGGCCGGGGAGCGATCCCCGGCCCTTTTCGCTTGGCGTTATCGCCCCTTATTCGAGCGGTCTGGACGTTTCGGGGATCATCGCCGGATCGTCGACCACGTCGATGATGCCCCGCCCGACATGGCTGCGGCTCCGGCTGTACCCAAAGTAGATTACCAGGCCAATAGCACCCCAGACTGGCAGCACCAGGATCGCGGTGAGCGGCAGCGAGATATACAGCCCGACGCACCCGATGATCGCCAGAGGCGCGACGATCCACACGCCCGGCGTGCGGAACGGCCGGACCCGGGTCGGGTCGGTTTTGCGCAGCACCATCACCGAAATGGCGACCATGAAGAACGCGAACAGGGTGCCTGCGTTGGAATAATCGGCTAGCTTGCCCACCGGCAGCATCGCCGCCGCGAACGCCGCCGCGATGCCCGTCACGATCGTGACCACATGCGGCGTGCGATATTTTGGATGGATCGATGCGAGCTTCTCCGGCAACAGGCCGTCGCGCGCCATCGTGAAGAACACGCGGGTCTGGCCGAACATCATCATCAGCACGACCGAGGGCAGTGCGATCACCGCGGCCAGTCCGACCAAGCGGCCGATCGTCGGCCAGTTGATAACCGTCAGCACATGGACCAACGCCTCCTTCGAGCAGACGATCGGCTCCATCATGCCGCTGGCGATGATGCTGGCACAGCGGCCGGCAAGCTCGGGCGACCCCG
Organism: Sphingomonas sp.; assembly: GCA_039920225.1. Taxonomy (GTDB): domain Bacteria; phylum Pseudomonadota; class Alphaproteobacteria; order Sphingomonadales; family Sphingomonadaceae; genus Sphingomonas. The sequence goes on along the minus strand of JBDSED010000014.1, from coordinate 2,535 downwards.
GGTTGAGCGGCAGCCCGTTGGGCCCCATCACCGGCTGCGCGCCGATCGCGCCGATCGCGCCCGAAGCGACAAGTAGGTAGAAGATCGTGCAGATACCGAGCGACCCGATCAGACCGATCGGAACGTTGCGCTGCGGGTTCTTGGTCTCTTCCGCTGCGGTCGAGACTGCGTCGAAGCCGACATAGGCGAAGAAGATCGACGCCGCAGCGCCTAGCACGCCGGTCGTCCCGGTCGGCATGAACGGCTCGCCGGGCCCGCCGAAGTGCGTTCCGTTGAGCACGGGGAGAGTCAGGATACAGAAGGTGGTCAGCGCCAAAATCTTGATAGCCACCAGGACGGCGTTGACGCGGGCGCTTTCGGTCGTGCCGATGACCAGCAACCAGGTCACGAAACCGACGACGACGATGGCGGGAACGTTGATCCAGCCGCCCGTCGCCATCGCCGTTTGGAGGTCGGCGCTCATGGGTGAACCGAACGCCACAGAGGCATGCGCCATCAACGCGTTAGCGTTCTGGATTGCGTTGGGTATGTGGAACCCCGCGCTGTCGAGCGCGCCGACAAGGTGGTTCGACCAGCCCACCGCAACCGCGCTGGCGCCGACCGCATATTCGAGGATCAGCGCCCAGCCGACCATCCACGCGAGCAACTCGCCGGTGACCGCATATGTGTAAGTGTAGGCCGATCCCGACACGGGGACCATCGAAGCGAGTTCGGAGTAACAAAGTGCAGCGACAGCGCAGACGAAGCCCGCCACCACGAAGCTCAGGAGCATGCCCGGCCCGGCTTTTTGCGCGGCCTCGGACGTCAGCACGAAAATACCGGTGCCGATCACCGCGCCGATCCCCAGCATGGTAAGCTGGAACGCGCCGAGCGTTCGGTGAAGACCTTTTTTCTCGGCGGTCGCAAGGATCGCGTCGAGTGGCTTGATACGGTCGAAAATCATCAAACGGGACCCCTCGGATTTCTGATTGCGGCGGAGCCTAACCACAAAAGCCGGGTAGGCAATCCCTTATCGGGCGAGCATCGGCCCCAATGCCCGGCCGCCGAACAAATGGACATGGAGATGGGGCACTTCCTGGCCGCTGTTCAGCCCAACGTTGGCAAGCAGGCGATAGCCCGGCGCGACCAGGTCGAGATCGCGCGCGACCGTCCCAATGGCGCGGACGTAACCCGCGATTTCGTCGGCGGACGCGCGCGCGCTGAAGTCGTCCCACGACACGTAAGCGCCGGTCGGGATCACCAGGATATGCGTCGGCGAGATCGGCGCGATGTCGTGGAACGCGATCGCCCATTCATCCTCGTAGACACGCTTCGACGGGATCTCGCCGCGCAGGATCTTCGCGAAGATGTTCTGGTCGTCGTAGGGCTGCGTCGCGTCGATCGGCATCAGTCACTCCGGCTGGCTTTTTCGATCAGGCCCGACCGACCGGTGCGCCGCGCGAGTTCCGCGCGAACGTCGTCGAGCGATAGGCCCGCATCGGCGAGCAGGACCAGGAGGTGATAGATGAGATCGGCGGCTTCGGCCGTCAGGGCCGCGGAGTCGCTACCCATTGCCGCAATGACGGTTTCGACCGCTTCCTCGCCGACCTTGCGCGCGATGCGGGCACGGCCGTCAGCGAACAATTGTGCCGTGTATGAGCTGGCGGGGTCGCTTCCCTTGCGGGAACGGATCAGCGCGTCGAGCGCGTCGAGCGGATCGTCGACCATGGGGCAGCGCTGCCCTTGGCAGACGCGCGCGTCAATCCTCGGCGTTGGTATCGGGCTGTTTGAAGCGCTTGCGCAACGCGCGGCGCGCCAGCCACACGCCGCCGACCGCCATCAAGAACAGCGCAATGTCCGACAGTTCGGGCATGCTGCGTGTGTGGATGACGCCGCTGTGAGGCGGCACCGCGAGCGCCGGGGTCGCGAGCAACAGCGGGAGCAAGGCGAAGCGCATGGCATCGACATAGTCGGGCCAGGTTAACGCCGCTTCTACGCGAGCGGTGTGCGAACCGGGATTTCCGCTGCTGCCAGCGCGCGATGCGCGTCGGCGATGCTGGCCTCGCCGAAGTGGAAGATGCTCGCGGCCAGTACCGCGCTCGCATGACCGTCGCGGATGCCGGCGACCAAGTCGTCGAGCCCACCCACGCCGCCCGATGCGACCACCGGCACGCTCACCTGGTCGGCGATCGTGCGGATCAACGCCAGATCGTAGCCGTCGCGCGTCCCGTCGCGGTCCATGCTGGTGATCAGCAATTCGCCTGCGCCGAGTTCGGCCAACTGCAATGCGTGGGCGACCGCGTCGATCCCACTCTGCCTGCGTCCGCCATGCGTGTACACTTCCCAGCCATCGCCTACCAGCCGCGCATCGACCGAGGCGACAACGCACTGGCTGCCGAACCGCTCGGCCATCTCGCTGACCAGCTCGGGCCGCGCGACCGCGGCCGAATTGACCGCCACCTTGTCCGCGCCCGCCAGCAGCAACGCGCGCGCATCCTCGGCGCTCCGCACCCCGCCGCCCACGGTCAACGGCATGAAGCATACTTCAGCGGTGCG
>JBDSED010000013.1:0-34399 GCA_039920225.1 Sphingomonas sp. | reverse complement strand
ACCAGCGAATATCCGTTCGAATGCACTCCCGATGATGCAAGCCCTAGGATTACGTCGCCGGCTGCAATGTCCTTCCCAGTCAGCACCCGGTCACGTTCGACCGCTCCGACGCAGAACCCCGCAAGGTCGTAATCGCCTGCCGCATACATACCCGGCATTTCCGCCGTCTCGCCGCCGATCAGCGCGCAGCCGGCGATGCGGCATCCCTCGGTAATCCCCGCAACCACGCGCGTCGCGACATCGTTGTCGAGCTTTCCGGTCGCGTAATAATCGAGGAAAAACAGCGGCTCCGCGCCCTGCACGATCAAGTCGTTGACGCACATCGCGACCAGGTCGATCCCGACCCCGTCATGCCGCCCGCTGTCGATCGCGAGCTTCAGCTTGGTGCCGACCCCGTCATTCGCCGCGACCAGCAAGGGATCGACGAATCCCGCAGCCTTCAGGTCGAAGAACCCGCCGAACCCGCCGAGATCGGCGTCGGCGCCCGGCCGCCGCGTGGCCTTGGCGAGCGGCCCGATCGCGCGGACCAGCGCGTTGCCGGCGGCGATCGACACCCCCGCATCGGCATAGGTGTAGGGGCTGTTGCGGCGCTGGTCTTCGGTCATGCACAGCCCGGTAGACATATCGCGCTTGGATTTCCACGGGCTCTTCGCCAAAAGGGCGCCCGACATGCTCCGCGCCCGCTTATTCCATGCTTCCGCCTTCGCTGCCGCCCTGATGCTCGCCGGGGCGGCCGGGATGGTCGCGGCGCAAACGACGCAAAGCGACACGATCGACACCAATGCGCCGGTCGACGCGTCGGGCACCTATCAGGTCGATGGCGTCATGGTCGATGTGACCGGCCCCAACGCCGAGGCGGCGCGCTACGCCGGGTGGCGAGTCGCGCAACGCAAGGGCTATGCGATGCTCGCGAAGAAGATGGGCGTGGGCGGTGGCGTGCCCTCTGACGGCGTGCTTGATTCGATGGTGACCGGGATCGTCATCCAGAACGAGCAGATCGGTCCCAACCGCTACATCGCGCGGCTCGGCGTGCTGTTCAGCCGCGGCAAGATCGGCGGCATGCTCGGCGTTGGCGTGGAGGGGACGCGGTCGTCGCCGATGATCTTGATCCCGATCCAATGGTCGGGCGGTGCTGCGGTCGCGTTCGAACAGAAGACCGCTTGGGCCGAAGCGTGGGCACGGTTCCGCGCCGGCGACAGCGCGGTGGATTACGTTCGCCCGATCGGCAGCGGCCCGGACTCGCTGTTGCTCAACGAAGGCCAGATCGGACGCCGCGACCGCGGCTGGTGGCGCAGCGTGCTCGATCAGTATGCGGCATCCGATATTCTGATCCCGGTGGTGACGCTGTCGCGGCAGTGGCCCGGCGGGCCGGTGATCGGCACGTTCGAGGCGCGGCACGGTGCCGACAACCATGTGCTCGCGCGCTTCACGTTGCGGGTCGAGAGCGAGGATGGTCTGAGTGCGTTGCTCGATGCCGGCGTCAAGCGGCTCGATACGATCTATCAGAACGCGCTCAAGAGCGGTGGGCTCGCCTACGACCCCAGCCTAGCCTATATCGCGCCCCCAATGCCGACGCCCACGGCCACGCCGGAGGTGAGCGACACGCCCACCGACGTCGTCACGACCGACACGCCAACCGCTGGCAACACGGCCAATGCTGCGTTCACGATCCAGTTCGACACCCCGACCGCGGGATCGGTATCGTCGATCGAGTCCGCGGTGCGCGGCGTGCCGGGGGTCAGCGGCGCATCGACCACCAGCATGGCGATCGGCGGCGTGTCCGTAATGCGGCTCAACTTCAGCGGCGACCCCGATTTGCTGCGGACCTCGCTCCAGTCGCGCGGGTTCCAGGTCGGACGCAGCGGCAACACGCTGCGCATTCGGCGCGCGGAGGCGACCCCGGAAGGATGAGCCAGCTCGGCCTGCCGCTGGCCTGGCCGCCCGGCCCCGGCGACAACGAATTCCTGGTGACGGCGTCGAACAGCCACGCCTTTCACTTGCTCGAACGCTGGGCGACCTGGCCGGTCATGACGGCATTGCTGGTCGGGCCACGAAAGTCGGGACGCAGCGTGTTGGCGCGTGTGTTCGCCAGCCGAAGCGGTGGGACGTTCGTCGACGACGCCGATCGCCGTGCGGAAAAGGATCTGTTCCATGCATGGAACACGGCCCAGGCCGATCACCGACCCCAATTGTTCGTGGTGGAAAGCGCCCCGCCCGACTGGCGCGTAACGCTGCCAGATCTGCGCTCGCGGCTTGCCGCAAGCCCAGTCGCGCGGATCGGGCCGCCCGACGACGCGCTTATGCGATCCTTGCTCGAACGCCAGTTCCTGCGCCGCCACCTCGACGCGCGGCCCGACTTGATCGACTGGCTGATCGCTCGGCTCGAACGCAACTTCGTGGCGGTGGAGCGCGCCGTCGACGTCCTCGATCAGGACGTGCTAGAACGCCGCAAACGCTTGTCGATCCCACGTGCTCGGGCCACATTGGCGGCCGCGGGAATCATCGCTCAGTCTTCACAGGAAGATCCATGAATCGGCCGGCCCATATCGCGCGTCTCGCCAACGACGACGACGATTCGTTCGAGCGGAGCGACAGCGGCGAACGCTACTTCAATCGCGAGCTGAGCTGGCTGGCGTTCAACCGCCGCGTACTGGAGGAAGCGTGCAATGGCGCGCACCCGTTGCTCGAACGCGTGCGCTTCCTGTCTATATCGGGCTCCAACCTCGACGAGTTCTTCATGGTGCGCGTTGCCGGACTGTTGGGGCAGCAGAAACAGGAAGTCGAACGGCGCTCGGCGGATGGATTGACCACGCGCGAGCAGCTAAAGGCGATTATCGCGAGGGCGGATGCCTTGGTCGAGGATCAGCGCGCGGTATGGCGCGATTTGCGCCGCGACCTTGCAAATGCCGGCATTCAGGTGCTCGGATCGCGCCAGATCGACGAAGCGGTCAGCGCGGAGGACGCGGCGTGGCTCGAGAGCCATTTCCGCGATCAGATTTCCCCGATCCTGACGCCGCAAGCGCTCGATCCTGCGCATCCGTTTCCGTTTCTGCCCAACAAGGGGCTGGCGGTGATCTTCGACCTGGTCCGCGCGTCCGATGGCGAGGAAATTCGCGAGCTGGTGATGCTGCCCGCCCCGATGGCGCGGTTCGTGCGCTTGCCCAGTGAGCCGGCGCGCTACGTCGCGGTGGAATCGCTAGTGAAGCGCTTCTCGTCGATTATCTTCCCTGGCTATGCGGTCTCGGGCGCTGCGGAATTCCGCGTGTTGCGCGACAGCGACATCGAGATCGAGGAGGAGGCCGAGGACCTGGTCCGCTACTTTGCCAACGCGATCAAGCGGCGGCGGCGGGGCAGGGTGATCCGGCTCGAACTCGAATCGGGGATGCCCGAGGGGCTGGGCTCGGTGCTGCGGGACGAACTGGCGGGCGGCGACGCCTTCGTCACCGAAAGCGGCGCGTTTCTCGGCATCAGTGACCTCGAAGCGATCATCGACGAGAACCGCCCCGATTTGAAGTTCGTGCCGTTCGCGCCGCGTTTCCCGGAGCGCATCCGTGAATTCGGCGGCGATTGTTTCGCGGCGATCAAGGCAAAGGACATTGTCGTCCACCACCCCTACGAGACCTTCGAGGTGGTGATCGAATTCCTGAAACAAGCCGCCGCCGACCCAGACGTCGTCGCGATCAAGCAGACTCTCTATCGTGCTGGCAAGCAGTCTGCCGTCATTAACGCGCTGATCGCTGCTGCGGAGTCCGGCAAGTCCGTCACTGCGGTGGTCGAGCTAAAAGCGCGATTCGACGAGGAGCAGAACCTGCTTTGGGCCTCCGCGCTCGAACGCGCCGGGGTGCAGGTCGTCTACGGCTTCTTCGACTGGAAAACCCACGCCAAGGTGTCGATGGTCGTCCGACGCGAGGCCGGCGAGTATAAAACCTACTGTCATTTCGGGACGGGCAACTACCATCCGGTCACCGCGCGGATCTACACCGATCTCAGCTTTTTCACCGCCGATCCGGACCTCGGTCGCGATGCCGCGCAGATCTTCAACTACGTCACCGGCTATGTCGAACCGGTGCTCAAATATGTCGGTATTTCCCCGCGCGACATGCGCCCGCGGCTGACCGCGCTGATCGACGCCGAGATCGCCAATGCCAACGAAGGCAAGCCCGCCGCGATCTGGGCGAAGATGAACTCGGTGGTCGATCCCGCGATCATCGAAAAACTATACGAAGCGTCGAACGCCGGGGTCGAGATCGACTTGATCATCCGCGGCATCTGCTGCCTACGCCCCGGCGTGCCCGGCATGTCGGAGAACATCCGCGTCAAATCGGTGATCGGCCGCTTCCTCGAACACAGCCGCATCTGGTGTTTCGGCAACGGCAAGTCGCTGCCCAACGATGGCGCAGAGATATTCATCTCGTCCGCCGACTGGATGCCACGCAACTTCGACCGGCGCGTCGAATATATGCTGCCGATCCTCAACCCCACCGTCCACGACCAAATCCTCGACCAGGTGATGGTCGCCAATCTGATAGATACTGAACAGAGCTGGGCACTCAACGCCGACGGCAGCTACGGCCGCCTCGATCCCGGCCCGAAGCCGTTCAACCTCCACCGCTATTTCATGACCAACCCGTCGCTCAGCGGGCGCGGCGCGGCGCTGGAGGGCGGGGCGGTCCCGAAACTATCGCTGGCACGGCGGCGTTAGCCCCTCGATGGCGACACTCCTGTTCAACAAGCCCCGCGCCGATGCCGCCGCGGATGCGTCGCCGCGCACCGCGATCATCGACATCGGGTCCAACTCGATTCGCCTCGTCGTCTATCAGGGGCCCCAGCGGCTGCCGGCGACCTTGTTCAACGAAAAGGTGATGGCGGGGCTGGGCAAGGGTCTGGCGCAAAACGGCAAGCTTACCCAGGAGGCGATCGCACTTGCTGTCGAAGCGCTCGAACGCTTCGCCGCGCTCGCGCACGAGATGGAAGTGACGTCGCTGCGCACCGTCGCCACCGCCGCGGTTCGCGATGCCGCCAATGGCCACATCCTGCTCGACGCCGCCGCGCGGATCGGCCTGCCGGTCGAATTGTTGTCGGGCGAACAGGAAGCAATCGCCGCAGGGATGGGCGTGTTGTCCGCTATCCCCGATGCCGACGGCATCGTCGGCGACCTTGGTGGTGGCAGCCTGGAACTGGTGCGCGTCAAGAAAGGGGAAATCCGCGACCGCGTGTCGTTCCCGCTCGGCGTGCTCCGTGTCGCGGCGTTGCGCGCAAAGGGCAAAGGCGCAATCGACCGCCGCGTTGCAAAGTTGATCGCTCAAGCCGGCTGGACCGGCAAGGGTAAGGGTCTACCGCTCTATCTGGTCGGCGGATCATGGCGCAGCCTGGCGCGGCTCGACATGCAAGTTCGGCGCTACCCGCTGCCGGTCATCCAGCAATATGCTATGTCGCCCGAAGCGATCGCCCGGCTGGTGCGTACGGTCAGCCATGTGGGGAAAGGGACGCTGAAAGCAGTGCCGGGCATTTCGTCGCAACGCGCACCGATGCTCAACGACGCGGCTGCGTTGCTTGCATCGCTCCTCCGGCACCTGAAAAGCGAGCGCACCATCGTGTCGAGCTTCGGCCTGCGCGAAGGGTTACTCTACGAGGCGCTCGACGCCGATACCCGTGCGCAAGATCCGTTAATCGTTGCAACGCGCGAGGAGGGCCGGCGGCTCGGCCGTTTCCCGGAGCACGGCGACCTGCTCGACCGCTGGATTTCCCCCTTGTTCGAAGATTTGCCGGCGATGGCGCGGTTGCGTCATGCCGCGTGCCTACTCGCCGACGTAGGTTGGCACGCCAACCCGGAATTCCGCGCCGAGCGCGGCGTCGAGATCGCGCTGCATGGCAATTGGGTTGCGGTCGACGCGCGCGGCCGCGCAATAGTGGCGCAGACGTTATGGACCTCGCTCGGCGGCGGATCGGGCACACCGCTTGGCATCGGCCTGCTCGCATCGCCCGTCGACCTCAAGCGCGCGGTGCAATGGGGTATGGCGATGCGCCTCGGCCAGCGATTGTCGGGCGGGGTCGCGGGACCGCTCGAGCGTTCTATACTAGGCGAGAACGGTGCGGCCCTGACGATCCATCTCGCTGGTACCGACCTCGCTCTTTATGGCGAGGCAGTGCAGAAACGTCACGCCGTGCTGGCGACCGCTTGCGACCGCGAACCGGTGTTGACGAGCGAGCCTTAGCCGCAAGTGAAGTGATCGACGCGACCATTCGCGTCGAGATGGATGTTCAGCCGATCTTGGCGCAAGCCACGAATGCCAGCGCGGCAAATGCTGATAGCTTCATTCGGCTTTCTCCGTCCGCGTCATGCACAGCTTGCCATTGACCACCGCGAACGCGACGCGACCCTCGACCAGATCGAGCGCTTCATGGCCGAACTGGTCGTAGCGCCAGCCTTCGAGGATCGACAGCCCGGTGCGCTGTCCCGCGGCCAGTGCCTCTAGATCCTCTGATCGGGCGAGCAAGCGCGATGCGACATCGATGTCGCGCGACCGGATTTTGAGCAGCAGCTTTAGCAGATCGGCAACCAGTGCGCCGTCCTTGCCCAATCCGGGCTTGCGGTCGTCGCGCGGCGGCATTTCCTCTGCCGTCATTGGCTTGGCGTCGGCGATTGCCGCCATGAGCCGCGCGCCGATATCGTTACCTGCCCATGTCGCCGACAATCCGCGGACTCGCGCCAGGTCGCTTTGCTTCTTGGGCGGATGGCTGGCTAAATCGGCAAGGGTTTCGTCCTTGACGATGCGACCGCGCGGCAAGTTCTTTCCTCGCGCTTCGATCTCGCGCCATCGTGCGAGAGACTTCAATCGTCCGAGCACGTCGGGCTTCCGCCCCGCTATCCGCACACGTTTCCAGGCCAGTTCGGGGTCGTTGGCGTAGTTCGCCGGATCGGCCACGCGCTCCATTTCCTGATCGAGCCACGCGCCGCGGCCGGTCGTCTTCAGCCGCTCCAGCATCTTGGGGAAAATCTTCGCCAAATGCGTCACGTCGCCAATCGCATAATCGACTTGCCGCGTCTCGAGCGGGCGCCGCGCCCAGTCGGTGAATCGCGCCCCCTTGTCGACTTGGATGCCGAGCCAGCTGTCGACCAGGTTCGAATATCCGATCTGCTCGCCTTGCCCCAATGCCATCGCCGCGATCTGCGTATCGAACAACCGATGCGGCGTCTTGGCGGTCAGATTGTATATGATTTCAATGTCTTGCCCGCCCGCATGGAAGACCTTCAGCACATCCTCATTGTTGACCAGCAGGTCGAGCAACGGCTGCATGTCGATGCCCGGCAGCATGGGATCGATCGCGGCCGCCTCGTTCTGGTCGGCAATCTGGATCAGGCACAATTCAGGCCAAAACGTGCTCTCGCGCATGAATTCGGTGTCGACGCACACGAACGGCGATTGGGCGAGGCGGGTGCAGAGATTGGCGAGGGCGGCGTTGTCCTCGATCAGGCCATGGATATGCATCTTGGTCCCATAGCGAGGTGCGCGCGCTTGACAAAGGGTGGTATGGCGACAAAGCGCAACGCCTTCCGGCATTCCGTGCTGTTCCCAGATTCAGAGTAGATAAAATGCACGCCTATCGTTCGCACACTTGCGCCGCCTTGACTGTTGCAGAGGTCGGGCACGACGTTCGCCTGTCGGGCTGGGTGCACCGCAAGCGGGACCATGGCGGTGTGCTGTTCGTCGATCTGCGCGACCATTACGGCATCACGCAGGCGGTGGCGGACAGCGACAGTCCCGCGCTGTCGATCCTCGAAGGATTACGCGCGGAATCGGTCATCACGATCGACGGCACCGTCAAGGCGCGCGCCGAGGGAACGTCGAACCCCAACCTCGCAACGGGCGAGATTGAGGTGTTCGCGCGCCACGTCACGATCCAGTCGGCGGCGCAGGAATTGCCGCTGCCGGTCGCGGGCGAGGCCGATTATCCCGAGGATATTCGCCTCCGCTATCGCTTCCTCGATCTCCGCCGCGAGAAGCTCCACGCCAACATCGTGCTGCGCTCGAACGTCATTTCGAGCCTGCGCCGGCGCATGGTCGATCAGGGCTTCACCGAGTTCCAGACGCCGATCCTGACCGCGTCGAGCCCCGAAGGTGCGCGCGACTACCTTGTTCCCAGCCGAGTCCATCCGGGCAAGTTTTACGCGCTCCCGCAGGCGCCTCAGATGTTCAAGCAGCTGCTGATGGTTGCCGGGTTCGATCGCTATTTCCAGATCGCGCCGTGCTTCCGCGACGAGGATGCCCGCGCCGACCGCAGCCCCGGCGAGTTCTATCAGCTCGATTTCGAGATGAGCTACGTCACGCAGGACGACGTTTTCGCCGCGATCGAGCCGGTGCTGCACGGCGTTTTCGAGGAATTCGCCGACTGGCAGGGCAAGGGCCGCACCGTCAGCCCGCTGCCGTTCAAGCGTATTCCCTACAAGGAATCGATGCTTAAATACGGCTCCGACAAGCCCGATTTGCGCAACCCGGTCCTGATCACAGACGTGTCTGATCACTTCAACGGCTCGGGCTTCGGCCGCTTCGCGTCAATGGTGGAAGCAGGCGACGTCGTCCGCGCGCTACCCGCGCCGAACACCGCCGAGAAATCCCGCAAGTTTTTCGACGACATGAACTCTTGGGCGCAGAGCGAAGGTTTCCCTGGCCTCGGTTATGCGACGCAAAAGGACGGCGTATTCGGCGGGCCGATCGCCAACAATCACGGCCAGGACGGCATGAAGGCGATCGCCGATGCGCTCGGCATCGGCCCCAACGACGGCATCTTCTTCTCGGCCGGCAATGAAGGCCAGGCGGCCAAGCTCGCCGGCCTCGCGCGCACCCGCGTCGCCGAGCAGCTCGAGATGATCGACGCCAATCGTTTCGAATTCTGCTGGATCGTCGATTTCCCGATGTTCGAATATGACGAGGACGCGAAGAAGGTCGATTTCAGCCACAACCCCTTCAGCATGCCGCAGGGCGAGCTCGAAGCGCTGGAAACCAAGAACCCGCTCGATATTTTGGCCTTCCAGTACGACATCGTCTGCAACGGCGTGGAGCTGTCGTCGGGCGCGATCCGGAACCATCGGCCGGAAATCATGTACAAGGCGTTCGAGATCGCCGGCTATTCGCAGGCTGATGTCGACACCAACTTCGCGGGCATGATCAACGCGTTCAAGTTCGGCGCGCCGCCGCACGGCGGCTCGGCGCCGGGGGTCGACCGCATCGTCATGCTGCTCGCCGACGAGCCCAATATCCGCGAAGTGATCGTCTTCCCGATGACGCAGAAGGCCGAGGATTTGATGATGGGCGCGCCGAATTTCGCGACGCCCCGGCAGTTGAAAGAACTCAACATCCGCCTGGTGGATCAGCCCGCTGCCGGAAAGACGGCGCCTGTGACGCAGGCGGTCGCGCCCGACGCGGGCTGATCGCCGCATCAACCGGGCGTTTACCGACTGGCGTTACGAGGGCGGCATGTCGCTCGCTTCCGCCATCCGTCTCGGCCTGGTCAATGCCGTCATCTCAATCATGCTCTTCGGGGCGGTATTGATGGGGCTGATCGTGCTGTTCGATCCGCGCGCCAACCCGCTGACCTTGCCGTTTCTCGCCACGACGATCGTGACATTGGTCGGACCCGGCATGATCGTGATCGACCTCGCCGCCGCGGCGGTCGCATCGCTGGCGAAGAAGTCGGTGTCGTCGGCGCACCTCCTCGCGCTGATTGTCGCGGTCTGTCTGGGGCTGGGCTATCTCGGTTCGGGGCGCGTCGCGGTGATCCGCCCGGATATCGTCGGGCTGATCCGTTGCGCGTTCGTCGCAGCACTTGCGTTGCCGTGGCTTGCGGGTGCCGGGATCGTAAAGGTTGCACGCAATCAGTCGCCCAAGCCCGCCTGACGCGGGCGGCAGGTTCACTTTACAGCCCCGCGGCGCTACAACGCCGCCATGATCGACCGCTATTTCCTCAGCCACCCCCGCAGCGTAGGCGAAACCTACACCGAGCACGCCGCGACCGCGTTCGGTTTCGGTACGCGCATGATCGCCGGCGGGATCGCCGCGATGGTGCACGGCGTGTTTCCGTCGATGTGCACGCGCACCGCGAGCAACACGGTCAAGACACTCTATGGCCGGATGAAATCGCGCCAGCCCAATTTCGCCGAGCGGCCGCCGGCCTTCACCGAACCTGATTGGCAGCTCGAATACGAGATTTAGCCCGATGATTCGCCACGTAGCGATCATCGGCGCGGGGTTTTCGGGTACGCTCCAGGCGATCAACCTGCTCCGCCATGACGGCCCGCGCGCGACGCTGATCGAGCGCGCCCCGGAACCAGGCAAGGGATTGGCCTATGGCGCCGCCTATCCTGATCACGTCCTCAATGTCCGCGCGTCAAATATGAGCGCGCTTCCCGACGATCCGGATCATTTCGTACGCTGGCTGGCGGCGAACGGGCGCGAGGATGCCGGGGCGACGTTCGTCCAACGCGTGACGTACGGCACCTACCTGCGCGATCAGTTGAACCAAGCTCTCGCCAATTCGGGCGATAGGTTGACGCTTGTGCAGGCCGACGTCTGTGACGTGCAGCAAGCGGGCGAGGGGGCGGAGGTCACGCTGACCGACGGTCGGACGATCACCGCCGACACAGCGTTACTGGCAATCGGTAACCTGCCGCCACACGACCCGCCCGGCTTCGGCGAGTCGCTGTCGGGCGAGCGCTACAAGAGTGATCCGTGGGACCGCTCCGTCCCAGCCAAACTCGATGACGACGACACCGTGCTGCTCATCGGCACCGGGCTGACGATGGTAGATATCGCGCTGTTGCTCGAATCGAGCGGGTTCAAGGGGCGGATCATCGCACTGTCGCGGCGTGGCCTGCTGCCGCATCGCCACGACGTGCCGGGACCGATGCATGCCAAGCTCGCCGAGCGCCCGGTCGCGTCACCGTCCGAATTGGTCGCGATGGTGCGTGAGCGTGGCGACTCGATCGGCTGGCGCAACGCCGTCGATGAGTTGCGCCCCTATACCCAGTCGATGTGGGCCAACGGCACTGATGCCGAGCGCCAGCGATTCCTCCGCCACTTGCGACCGTGGTGGGACGTCCATCGCCACCGCTTGGCGCCGCAAGTCGCCCACCGACTCGCCGCGATGCAGGCGAGCGGCCAGCTCGAGATCGTCGCCGGCAAGACCATCTCGGCCGAGGAAACCATCGATGGGGTCGCGGTGACGTGGCGCCGCCGCCGCAGCGATTCGGCTGAAACATTGGTCGCGCAACGCATCATCAATTGCACCGGGCCGCAGGGTGACCTGACGCGCACGACCGAGCCGCTGCTCGCGACGTTGCAGCAGCGCGGCGTCGTGCGGGCCGACCCCGCGCGACTCGGCCTCGACGTCGATGGCTGCGCGCGGACGATCGCCGCGGACGGCGAGCCCAACGAATGGCTCTACGCACTCGGTCCGATGACGCGCGGTGCGGTCTGGGAAATCGTCGCCGTCCCCGACATCCGCCAGCAGACTTGGAACCTCGCGCGCCGCCTGTCGAACGCGCAATGGGTCGGGGGCGAGGTGCTTTAATTCACTGGAAATGTTGGATTTCGTCTGACACCGTCAGCGGGTACCCAGCTATACGACCGATTCACGCCCTGCCGGGCTGCTCCAGCGAGCGCGATAGTGTGACCCTAGTGTGACCTTTCGGCGCTCAGGCCGGCGCGAAGTCGCCCGAATCGGCCATAACGTGCAGCACGCCGTCGGCAATCGCGAAATAGGCGCCGTGCAGTTTGAGCGTGCCCGCCGCCTCGCGCTCGGGAATGCAGGGGAAGGTGCGCAGGTTGCGTAGCGAGACGCGCACCGTCTCCAACTCCAGCGCGCGGATCGCTTCGGGTCCGGTGCCGTATTCGGCGATGATTCGCTCGCGCGCCTCGTCGAGCATGTCGACCCAGTGGTCGATGAACCCGCCAGCGCCCGGGGGTGCACCCCTGAAGCGTTGCGACAGTGCCGCCGCAACGCCACCGCACGATCCGTGGCCTAGCACGACAACCTCGCCAACTTCCAATTGAGTCACCGCAAACTCCAGCGCTGCGGACACACCGTGTCGCCCGCCGCCCAGCTCGAACGGCGGGACGAGGTTGGCGATGTTCCTCACGGCAAAGATTTCACCGGGCACGGTGTCGAAGATTTGCGCCGGATCGACTCGGCTGTCGGAGCAGGCGATCACCATCACCCGCGGGCTCTGCCCTTCGCTCAATTCGGACCAGCGATCGCGGTGCCGGCGATACTCGCTGGTGCGGAAACGTTGGTAGCCGTCGATCAAATCGGTGAAGTCGGTCATGCGCCGTCTCTGCCAAGGCGCGGAAGGGGTGGCAAGGGCGGCGCGGGATCGCTATCTGCGGCGTCATGAACGAGATTTCGCCCGTCGCGCGCGAACCGCGCCAGCGCAAGCCCGACTGGATCCGCGTCAAGGCCCCGGGCGGCACCGCGTTCGCCGAAACCAAGGCGTTGATGCGCCGGCTCAACCTGGCGACGGTGTGCGAGGAAGCGGCGTGCCCGAACATCGGCGAGTGCTGGACGAAGAAACACGCGACGGTGATGATCCTGGGCGACACCTGCACGCGCGCTTGTGCGTTCTGCAACGTCAAGACCGGCATGCCGCGCGCGGTCGATCCGCTCGAGCCCGAGCATGTCGCAGATGCGGCCGCCGAGCTGGGTCTGCAACATATCGTGGTGACTTCGGTGGACCGCGATGACCTGCCCGACGGCGGGGCGAGTCAGTTCGTCAAGGTGATCGAGGCGCTTCGCCGTAACACCCCGAATACGACGATCGAGATCCTGACTCCCGATTTCCGCAACAAGGCGCAGGCCGCGGTCGAATCGATCGTCCAGGCGCGTCCTGACGTCTACAACCACAATCTCGAAACGGTGCCGCGGCTCTATCCGACGATTCGCCCCGGTGCCCGCTATTACGCCTCGCTACGGCTGCTCGAGAGCGTGAAGACCCACGACCCGTCTATCTTCACGAAGTCGGGCGTGATGCTCGGCCTCGGCGAAGAGCGGCTCGAAGTGCACCAGGTGATGGACGACATGCGCTCCGCCGACGTCGATTTCCTGACGATGGGGCAATATCTCCAGCCGACACCGCGCCACACCAAGGTGATGGATTTCGTCAGCCCGCAAGCGTTCGACGCCTACGCCGCGATCGCACGCGCCAAGGGCTTCCTGCTCGTCGCCAGTTCGCCGCTCACGCGGTCGAGCTATCATGCCGGTGACGATTTCGCGAAGATGAAGGCTGCGCGGGACGCGAAGATTGCCCAAGGACACAATGCCACGCCACGCTGAGACTCGGCGGCTCCCCTACACGCCGGAGCAGATGTTCGACATGGTCGCCGATGTCGGGCGCTACGCCGAATTCCTCCCCTGGGTAACGGCGGTGCGGATGCGCTCGAACAGCTCGACCGAGATGGTCGCCGACCTGATCGTTGGGTTCAAGGGATTGCGCGAGACATTTACCTCAAAGGTCCGCAAGGCCCGGCCCGAGAGCATTCACGTCGATTACCTCGACGGGCCGCTCAAATATTTGACGAACGACTGGACGTTTCGCCCAGCCGCGGGTGGGTGCGAGGTCGATTTCGCGGTAGATTTCGCGTTCAAGAACAGGATGTTCGAGATGCTGGCCGGGCAAGTGTTCGGCCAGGCGCTGAGGAAGATGATCGGCGCGTTCGAGGATCGCGCGGCAACGCTCTACGCGTCGTCCGATCCGCGCGGCATCAGCAACTCGAGCGCGACCAGCGCCGCCTGAAGCCGCACGCCTCCGCGTCCCAGATCGCCGAAATCCTTGCGGTCCGCGACCACATCCGACGGATCGGCGTCACGCTCCGCACGGGCGAACACGACGGTCCCGACCGGCTTTTTCTCGGTCCCGCCTCCCGGTCCAGCGACGCCGGTGATCGCTACCGCAATATCGGCGTGAGTCGCCTCCAGCGCACCCTGCGCCATCGACCACGCGGTGGCGATCGACACGGCGCCGAACGTGTCGAGCACGTCGTTACTGACCTTGAGGAGTTCGTGCTTCGACTCGTTCGAATAGGTGACGAGCCCGCCGAGCAGAACCTCGGATGATCCCGGTATCTCGGTAATCGCCGCCGCAACCAGCCCGCCGGTGCAGCTTTCGGCGAGCGCGAACGTACGGCCGAGCGCGCGGTTCGCCTCCACCACACGTCGCGCGGCGACCACCAGTTCGTCGGGAAGGATGGTGGCGGTCACTTGGAAGCGGGGGGCATCGGTGCGGTAGTTGCCGCCGCCGGGCAGATCGTGAAGGGACCCTTGCCACCCTTTGTTCCGCTGGCCGCTGCCAGCGCCGCAAGCCCCGCGACGTTGGCGGGCGGCAGCGGCGCCACCAGCGACACCGCGCGCTCGATCATTGTGCAATCCGACGGCTTGAGTTTTTCCGATGCCATCGCGCCGACCATCGGCCCAATCATCGGCTTTAGCGCTGCCGGATCGAGCCCCTTCGTATCGGGGCCAGCCATCTTGCCAACCACCGGCAAGGCTTGCGGCCACGCGGTAGCGGCGGCGCCGTCATAAGGCGCGACGAATGCGGCAAGGCCGTCCCGTAGCGTCGCCGTTTCCGGAAGAGATGGCGCACATTTCGTCGCGACCGCGCGAATCGTGTCGGGCGCCAGAACAAGAAAGACGCTCTGCGCTTCTGTCTCGGTCAGGCACGGCTTCGCATCGGCCGCTTGCACGACGGTCGCCGCCATCCCCGCCCATAGCGCGATGCCCGCGCCGAAAATCTTTCTCACAATACGCCCCTAAACTCTCACGGTCACGATCGCCTGCGCCGCAATGCCTTCGCCCCGCCCGGTAAAGCCGAGCCGCTCGGTCGTCGTCGCCTTGACGCTAATTAGCGTGCGCGCAACCCCCAACAGTGCGGCAATGCGATCCCGAATCGGCTCACGCCACGGCCCGATCTTGGGCGCCTCGCAGATGATCGTCAGGTCGACGAAGTCGATCATGCCTCCAGCCGCCGCGACGAGCGATGCCGCGTGCTGAAGGAACTGGCCCGACTCCGCGCCACGCCATCGCAGGTCGCTGGGAGGAAAATGCGTTCCGATATCCCCCGCCGCGATCGTACCCAGCACCGCATCCGTGATCGCATGCAGTGCGACATCGGCATCGCTATGCCCTGAAAGTCCCTTGTCATGCGGGATCAGCATGCCGCCCAGCCACAGTTCTTCGCCCTCGACCAGACGGTGGACGTCGAAACCCATTGCCGTCCGAACACGCATGCCGGCCGCCAATCGCGCTTCGGCGAGAGCGAGGTCGCCGGGGTAAGTGATCTTGTCGAGCAACGGATCGCCCTGGACCGTCGCGACGGCATGACCCGCCCGGCGCAGGATCTGCGCGTCGTCGGTCGCGTCCTCGTTCGCAGGCCACGCCCGATGCGCAGCGAGGATCGATGAGAAATCGAAGGCTTGCGGCGTTTGCACGCGAACGAGCGCAGATCTGTCGACGGTATCGCCCAACGCTACGTCGTTAGCAGCGAGAGTGTCGGCCACTTGCAGCACAGGGACCGCCCCGGGCGCGCCTTCGATCGCCGCCAACAGGCGATCTATGACATCGGCCGGCACGATGGGCCGCGCGGCGTCATGGATCAGCACGCGCGCGGCCTCGCCGATCGCTTCCAGGCCATTGCGCACCGAGTCGCGCCGCGTCGCACCACCCACGACCGTTTCACCGACCGCCGACTGCCCTTCGCCGATCACCGTAACGATACGGTCGATCCGGGGATGCGTCACAAACGCGCGCCGGGCATGCTCCACCAGCGGCAGCCCGGCTAGCTGCTGGAACTGCTTCGGCACATTGCCACCCGCCCGCGCGCCCTTGCCGGCGGCGACAATCAGCGCGACGGTGTTTGAACTTGCCATGCCGCGCGCCTAGCCTACGCCTCCCAACCTTGCCAGCGGCAACCCGATCCTGTAGGCGCTGCCCAAATTTTAGGCACATGAAGGTTTTCTAAGAAAGTGACTGGGCTCGCCCCTATCCAGGTCGGTCCGGTCCGGATCGAGACCCCCGTGATCCTCGCGCCGATGACGGGCGTGAGCGACTTGCCGTTCCGTCGGCTCGTGCGGCGCTTCGGGTCGGGGCTCAACGTCACCGAAATGATCGCCAGCCAGGCCGCGATCCGCGAGACGCGCCAGTCGATCCAGAAGGCGATGTGGGACGCGATCGAAGAGCCGGTGTCGATGCAGCTGGTCGGTTGCACGCCCTACGAGATGGGCGAGGCCGCCAAGCTTGCCGAGGACAAGGGCGCGGCGATCGTCGACATTAATATGGGCTGTCCGGTGCGCAAGGTGACCAACGGCGACGCCGGGTCGGCGCTGATGCGCGACCTGAAGCTCGCCAGCGCGATCGTCGACGCGTGCGTCAAGGCGGTGAAAGTGCCGGTCACGCTCAAGATGCGGATGGGCTGGGACCTCGACAGCCTCAACGCGCCCGAACTTGCGCGTATCGCCGAGAGCCTTGGGTGCCAGATGGTCACCGTCCACGGCCGCACGCGCAACCAGATGTATAAGGGCGAGGCCGACTGGGCGTTCGTCCGCTCGGTCAAGGAAGAAGTGGCGATCCCGGTGATTGTCAACGGCGACATCTGTTCTCCGCAGGACGCCGATCGTGCGCTCGAACAATCGGGCGCCGATGGCGTGATGATCGGCCGAGGCTCCTATGGCCGTCCCTGGTTGCTCAATCAGGTGATGGCGCATCTGTCGTCGGGCCGCACTATCGAAGACCCGACGATCGGCGAACAATATGACGTGATCGCAGGGCATTATAACGAAATGCTCGCGCATTATGGCAACGAAGTCGGCGTCAATATGATGCGCAAGCATATCGGCTGGTATACCAAGGGGCTCGACGGCTCCGCGGCGTTCCGCAACGTCGTGAACCAGGAACCGGACCCCAATCGGGTCAAGGCGATGCTGGCCGAATTCTATGCCCCGTGGCGAACCCGCGCTGCTGCCTGAGGCGCTGACCGCGCCCACTTTTGCGGAGCTGTTCGCCGGATTGCCGATCGCGATCGTGGTGGTCGATCCTGACGGGCGCGTCCGCAACGCCAATGGCGAATGCGAGTTGCTGCTCAACTTGTCCGAGCGCGCGATGCGCGGACTCCCGCTGGCGAGCGTGTTGACGCCGCCACCGGGCGCCGGGGACGGCGAGGGCCGTGCGGTGTCGGCATTCGATTTCGACATCGGCATCGAGCGTACCGGACGGCTTCGCGTCGACTATTATGAGACCGCCGTCGCCGACCGTCCGGGTTGGCGCGCGATTGCGCTCCATCCCTCGGGCGAGTCCCGCCGGGTGGGGCAATCGGCGGAACGCGGTGGCGCGCGTGCGGCGATCGGCGCGGCGGCGATGTTGGCGCACGAGATCAAGAACCCGCTGTCGGGCATCCGCGGCGCCGCGCAACTGTTGGCGGGCGAGGGGGCCGAGCAGGAATTGACCTCGTTGATCACGACCGAGGTCGATCGCATTGCCGCGTTGATCGACAAGATGCAGGACTTCACCGACCGTCGCCCCTTGGCTACCGGCTCGGCGAATATCTATCCGCTGCTCGACCATGCCCGCCGCGTCGCGCAGACCGGTTTCGGGCGCGACATCAGCATCGAAGAAAGTTTCGATCCGTCCTTGCCACCGGTCCTGATCGATCCAGGCGCGCTGCTCCAAATTTTGATCAACCTGTTGAAAAACGCGGCGGAAGCGCTCGACGACGTCAAGACGCCCCGCATATTGCTCACCACCGCCTATCGCCATGGCCTGGCGGTCGATGCCGGCCCCGGCCAGCCGCGCCGCCGTTTGCCGATCGAGCTGTGCGTGATCGACAATGGTCGTGGCGCACCGCCGGAGATCGTTGATCACCTGTTCAACCCGTTCGTCTCCGGCAAACCCGAGGGGCAGGGTCTCGGCCTCGCCTTGGTCGATAAGCTGGTCCGCGACATGGGCGGCGTGGTCCAATACGCGCGCGAGGGGGCACCCGAGATGACCGTGTTTCGAATCCTGTTGGCGAGGGGCGAATGACCCGCGCGGCCAACATACTCGTGCTCGACGACGATGCAGCGATCCGTACCGTTGTGGCGCACGCGCTTCGTCGCGCAGGGCATGCGGTCAGGACAACAGCGAGCTTAGCCGAATTCAATCGCGAACTGCGCGCCGATCCGCCCGATGTCGTCGTCAGCGATGTCGTGCTGCCTGACGGCAACGGGCTCGACATGGTTGCGGGACTGGCCGAAGCCTATCCGCAGCTGCCAGTGATCGTGCTATCGGCGCAGAATACGTTGACGACGGCAGTGCGCGCGACCGAGGTCCGCGCCTACGACTACTTGCCCAAGCCCTTCGACCTCGATGACCTGACCCGAGCGGTGGACGGTGCGCTGGCGCGGCAGGGGGAAGGCGAAAGCGACCCCGTCGACGCCGAGGATCGCGCGCTGCCATTGATCGGGCGATCGCCGGCGATGCAGGACGTCTATCGCGTGATCGCGCGGGTGATCTCGAATGACCTCACCGTGCTGATCTCGGGCGAATCGGGCACCGGCAAGGAACTCGTGGCGCGCGCGATTCACGACCTCGGCCCGCGCCGGAATGCGCCGTTCCTGGCGATCAACATGGCGGCGATCCCGCGCGAGCTGATCGAAGCTGAACTGTTCGGACACGAACGCGGCGCGTTCACGGGTGCACAAGCCCGTACCGCCGGCCGCTTCGAGCAGGCAACAGGCGGCACATTGTTCCTCGACGAAATCGGCGACATGCCGATCGAGGCGCAGACGCGGCTGCTGCGCGTGCTGCAATCGGGCGAGTTCACCACCGTTGGGGGGGCACGCACCATCAAGGCCGATGTGCGGATCGTAGCAGCAACCAATCGCGACCTCGATTCCCTCGTTCAGTCGGGCCAATTCCGCGAGGATTTGTTCTACCGCCTCAACGTCGTGCCGGTCACGCTCCCCGCGCTGCGCGAGCGTCGCCAGGACATTGCGTTGCTCGCACGCCACTTTCTCGATCGCGCCGCCGAGCATGGGCTACCGCGCAAACGGCTGGACGAAGCGGCCGTGCGCGCGATTGAGGCGCACGACTGGCCGGGCAACGTTCGCGAACTCGAAAATATAATGCGCCGGCTGGCGGTGTTGAGTCGCGACGAAGTCATTGGCGCGCCAGAACTCGGCGTCATCCTGGGCACGCCGGCGGAGATGCCGTCGTCGGGCGACATCAGCCTCGATGCTGCGGTGCGTGCCCGCATCGACCGGTTGGCACGCGAGGATCCGCACGGGATCGACGACGGCACGCTCTACGAACGGATCATCGCCGAGGTCGAGCGCCCGCTGATCGAAGTGATGCTCGCACGCCATGGCGGTAACCAATTGCGCGCGGCGCGAGCGATGGGGATTAATCGCAACACGTTGCGTAAACGGCTCGACACGTTGGGGATCGAGATTGATGGTGCGGTGGAATGAGGCCAAACCGCGACGCGCGGCCTTAATTATGTGTTTTCTCGGCCACAAACGCGTTGTAATCCTGCAACGATGAATGGTGAGGCGACCACCGCCGAGCCCCGGCGTATCTGGGGTCAGCGCTTGCAGGTGAATCCGGTGATCGAGCTTGGGCTGCTTGCCCTTGCGACCGGCGTCGCGATCGCTACCTATTTCACCGTCAAGGGCGGGCAATCTCCTCAGCCATTATTGACGCCACCGCTCGTCGCCAGCCTACTCGTCGCGAACCTGGTCTGCTGTGGCAGCCTGATCGTATTGTTCGGCCGCCGCATCGCGAGGCGGCGGGCGGCGCTGTCGGAAGCGGGCGGCCGGGCGCAGTTGCACGTACGCCTAGTCGCGATTTTCTCGATCCTCGCGAGCGTCCCCACGGTCCTGCTCGCAGTGATCGCGTCAGTGCTGTTCCAGTACGGCGCCGAGTTCTGGTCGTCGGGCCGGGTGCGCGACGTGATCGAGAACAGCAAGAACCTGGCCGAGGCGTCGTATGGCGAGCTGATCAGCTATGTCGATAAGGAAAACGTCGCCATGGCTAACGACATCAACCAAATGATTTTTACCTATAAGTGGGACGTCGGGAGCGCCGATTTTCACAACAGGTATTTGCAGGATGTCTATCAGCGCAGCCTGTCCAATTCGCTGATCTTCTCGGTCGATCCGGATGGTAAGATCGTTTTCCGCGACCGTGTGATCAACTCGGAAAGCTTCGAAGACAAGATTTTGCCAGAGGACATCAAGAAGATCGCCGACGGGCTGCCGGTGCGCGGCACCAACAGCCAGCGCACTTACTCGCTGACCGTCGTCCCCGGCACCAACATGCTGCTTTATTCGACCCGCGAGGGCGGCGCGGCCGAGATGGCGAAGCGGCTGAGCCTGGCGAACCGCACGGTCGCCGATTATAACGGACTGCGCGCCCGGTCGCGCGCGATCCAGCTTCAGTTCAACGCGGCGCTGTTGGCCATCTCGCTTCTGATCATCGCCATTGCGGTGTGGATCGCGCTGGTCGTCGCCGATCGACTGGTGCGCCCCGTCAATCAGTTGGTCGGTGCCGCGCGGCGTGTCGCCGACGGCGATCTAACCGCCCGGGTGCCCGATCCCCGCACGGAGGATGAGGTCGGCACGCTGGCCAATGCATTCAATGCTATGACTAGTCGCTTGGAGGCGCAGACGGGCGCGCTCGAACGACGTCGTGCGCTGATTGAGGCGGTGATGTCGGGTGTCAGCGCGGGGGTTATTTCGGTAGGCGGCGATGGCGCGATCCGGCTAATGAACGCATCGGCGGCCGCATTGCTCAAGCTCGACGAGGAAAGCGCTGTCGGAGCGTCGTTGGGCGACGTCTCGCCAGATCTCGCGGAAATGTTGGCTGGCGACGCCCGCGAGGCGATAGTCGAACTAACCGCCGGGGGTGAAAAGCGCACGCTCGCAGTGCGAACCACAGCCGACGCTGACGGCCGCGTGCTGACGTTCGACGACATTACGCAGCAATTGCTCGACCAGCGCCGTGCCGCCTGGTCCGACGTAGCACGGCGCATCGCGCATGAGATCAAGAACCCCCTGACTCCGATCCAGCTCGCTGCCGAACGCCTTCAGCGTCGCTACGGCAAGACGATTGAGGCGGGCGACACCATCTTCGGGCAGCTGACCGACACGATCGTACGGCAGGTTGGCGATCTCCGTCGGATGGTCGACGAATTCTCCTCGTTCGCGCGCATGCCCAAACCGGTGTTCCACCAAGAGTCGCTGATCGATCTCACCCGCCAATCCCTGTTCCTACACGAAGTCGCGCACCCCGCGATCCGTTTCACGCTGACCGCGCCCGATGCTGTACCGCTGGTCTGCGATCGCCGTCAGGTCGGCCAGGCGCTCACCAATATCGTGAAGAACGCGGTGGAGGCGATCGAGGTGCGGGGTGAAGGGTTGGCTGGGTCGGTCGCCGTGACACTTTCGCTCGGGGACCGACAGGCAGCCATCGAAGTGGTGGATGACGGTATCGGTTTGCCGCTCGAACGCGACCGCATCGTCGAACCCTATATGACAACGCGCGCGCGTGGCACCGGCCTTGGTCTCGCGATCGTCAAGAAGATCGTCGAGGAGCATTGCGGCACGATTGCCTTTGCCGACCGGTTGGGCGGGGGCACAGTCGTCACGATCGTCTTCGACACCGTAGCACTCGCCGCGATGCTCGATGACAGCCGCGATTCCGCGGACTCCAGCCATAGCGAGGGCGCGCTCGCCCAACTCACCAGAACCGGACAAAATATATGAGCCTCGACATCCTCGTGGTCGACGACGAGCAGGACATTCGCGAACTCGTTGCCGGCGTGCTTCAGGACGAAGGATATGACACGCGTGCGGCGGGTGACAGCGATGCCGCGCTGGAGGCGATCGCGGTGCGCCGCCCCAGCCTCGTTCTGCTCGACGTGTGGCTGCAGGGGTCGCGGCTCGACGGGCTCGACTTGCTCGACGAGATCAAACGGCGCGATCCGTCGATCCCGGTACTGGTCATTTCAGGGCACGGCAATATCGATACGGCGGTGGCGGCGATCCGCCGCGGCGCGGTCGATTTCATCGAAAAACCGTTCAATGCGGATCGGTTGCTGCTCATGGTAGCGCGCGCGACCGAGACCGAACGACTTCGCCAGGAAGTCGCCAGCTTGCGCGCCTCGATCGGCCGCGACACCGATCTTACCGGCAATTCAGGGGCGATCAACGCCGTGCGTGCGACGCTCAAGCGCGTCGCCGGCACTGGCAGCCGCGTGTTGGTCATGGGTGCGGCCGGCGTCGGCAAGGAGGTCGCTGCACGTCTACTTCATAACTGGAGTCAGCGCGCCCAGGGCCCGTTCATCATCGTCAGCGCGGCGCGGATGACCCCGGAGCGCGTCGAGGAGGAATTGTTCGGCGTCGAGGAAGCGGGCGATCTTGTCCGCACCGGCCTGCTCGAACAAGCGCATGGCGGTACGCTGTTTTTGGACGAGATCGCGGACATGCCGATCGCCACGCAGGGGCGCATCCTGCGCGTGCTGACCGATCAGAGCTTTACGCGAGTCAACGGCCAACGCACGGTTAAGGTGGATGTTCGCGTCGTCTCCGCCACTGCGCGCGACCTTACCGAGGAGATTGCCGAGGGCCGGTTCCGCGAGGACCTCTATTACCGTCTCAACGTCGTCCCCGTCGCGATCCCGCCGCTGACCGACCGGCGCGAGGATATTCCAGCGTTGGTAGAGCATTTCGTTGCGCACTACGCCAACGAGCGCCGCGTGCCGACGCCTGAAGTCGCGGACGACGCCATGGTAGCGCTGCAAAGCTACGAATGGCCCGGCAACGTCCGCCAGTTGCGCAACGTCGTCGAGCGCACGATCATTCTCGCGCCCGGCGACCGCATCGGTCGGATCGATGTCGATCTGCTTCCCGCCGAAGTGCTGGTCGGCAACGGCGGCGGGGCGGGAGCGAGCGCGATGATGGGCGCGCCGCTGCGTGAAGCGCGCGAGACGTTCGAGCGCGAATATCTGCGTGTGCAGATTCGCCGGTTCTCGGGCAACATCTCGCGTACCGCTACCTTCATCGGGATGGAGCGTTCGGCGCTGCACCGTAAGCTCAAGTTGCTCGGCATTACCGACAGCCGCGAAGATTGAGCGGCCGGCGCTGGACGTATTGGCGCACCCACCATACATTGTCATCGCGAGCGCCGAACGGGTGCGCGTATTCGACGCCGGAAAACGACGCATAGCGGGGGAGGGCCCGCCAAGAACAAGGACCGACAATGGCCGACAAGCAGACTTCTCTCCAGGATCTCTTCCTCAACGCGCTGCGGAAATCAAAAACGCCAGTAACGATGTTCCTCGTCAAAGGGGTCAAGCTGCAGGGGATCGTGACGTGGTTCGACAATTTTAGCGTGCTGCTGCGCCGCGACGGTCAGTCGCAGTTGATCTACAAGCACGCCATCTCGACGATCATGCCGTCCAATCCGATCGACACTGCGGCCATCGTCGACGCGGTGGGCGAAGCGCAAAAGAAGCAGCCGTTGCTGCAGGAAATCTTCCTGAACGCGGTGCGCAAGTCCGAGGACAGCGTCACGATGTTTCTCGTCAATGGCGTTATGCTGCAGGGACACATTGCGTCGTTCGATCTGTTCTGCATGTTGCTGGAACGCGAAGGCATGGCGCAACTCGTCTACAAGCACGCCGTCTCTACGATCCAGCCAGCACGGCCGCTGAATTTGGCTGAAGATACAACGGATAGCGGCGAGGCTTGAGCACAGGATTTGACCGTGATCGCGACGACTTCGCCCGCGGGGCGAGGGCGATCGTCGTGTTGCCCGACCAGGGCAAGGCAAGCCGCGATGCCGAGGCTCGGCTGGCGGAGACGGCTGGCCTTGCCCTGGCGATCGGCGTCGAAGTGGTCGACAAGATCGCATTCCGTGTCCGCGCGCCCAAACCAGCGACCTTGATCGGATCGGGGCAGGTCGAACAGCTCGCAGCGCAAGTGCGGATGGAGGAGGCCGGGCTCGTCGTGGTCGATGCCTCGCTGACCCCCGTGCAGCAACGCAACCTTGAAACCGCGCTCGAGGCGAAGGTGATCGATCGCACGGGGCTGATCCTAGAAATCTTCGGCGAACGCGCCGCGACCGCGGAAGGGCGGCTGCAGGTCGAGCTGGCGCATCTCGACTATCAGGCGGGGCGGTTGGTCCGTAGCTGGACCCACCTCGAACGCCAGCGCGGCGGTTTCGGCTTTCTCGGTGGCCCGGGCGAAACGCAGATCGAAGCCGATCGCCGCCTGATCCGCGACCGCATGGCGCGGTTGCGTAAGGAACTCGATCAGGTCAGCCGCACCCGGGGGCTGCATCGCGATCGCCGCCAGCGCGCGCCGTGGCCGATCATCGCGCTGGTCGGCTATACCAACGCTGGAAAGTCGACCCTTTTCAATCGTCTGACGGGCGCCGACGTAATGGCGGAAGACTTGTTGTTCGCGACGCTCGACCCGACCCTGCGGCAAATCTCGCTGCCGGGTATCGACAAGGCGATTCTGTCGGACACGGTAGGCTTCGTTTCCGAATTGCCGACGCAATTGGTCGCGGCGTTCAAGGCGACGCTGGAAGAAGTGGTGTCGGCCGACCTGCTGATCCACGTGCGCGACATCGCGCATCCCGACAGCGACGCGCAACGTGCCGATGTCGAGGCGGTGCTGCGAGAGATCGGCGTCGCAGACACCACGCCGCGGTTCGAGGCGTGGAATAAACTCGATCTGCTCGACGGTGACGCCCGGGACGATGCACTCGTGGAGGCAAGTCGCCGCGACGATGTCGTCGCGCTCTCGGCAATGAGCGGGGAGGGGGTGGATGACCTCATTCTCAAGGTCGCCGCGAAGCTGACTGCCGCCCATCGCCGCTACGCGATCCGGCTCGACTCCGGCGACGGGGCCGGGGCGGCCTGGCTCCATCAGCATGGCGACGTGCTGTCGAGCGATACCGATGGCGATGCGGCGGTTTACGATGTTCGGATGGCGCCCGCCGACTACGAACGCTTCCAGCAGCGCTAGCGGGTCAGGCGGAACAGATCGCGAACTCGGCGAAGCGTCAGGGTAGGGGCATCGCCTTTGCGCGAACCCACAGATCCTCCTTGGCGTCGAGGTCGAGCGCCCCGAAGGTGTCTCCAGCCTGGGCCTCCATCGCGCGAAATCGTCGTTCGAACTTGGCATTGGCGGCGCGTAACGCTGCTTCGGGATCGACGCGAAGCTTGCGCGCCCAATTGACGACCGCGAACAGTAGGTCGCCGATTTCTTCCGCGCGGTCCGCGTCGTTAGCCGCGGTTTCGACTTCGAGCAATTCCTCGTCGATCTTCGCGCGCGCGCCGCTCGGGTCGCGCCAGTCGAAACCAGTGCGAGCAGCGCGTTTCTGCAGCTTTTCGGCGCGCAGCAAGGCCGGCAAGCCGATCGCGACGCCATCCAACGCACTGTCGGCACCCTTGGTGCCACGTTCTTCCGCCTTGATCTGCTCCCACAAGTAGTGGCCGCCCTCGGCCGCGTCGCCGAAGATATGCGGATGACGGCGCTCCATCTTGTCGCAGATTGCCGTGACGACATCGGCGAGGGCGAAATCACCGGCTTCTTCAGCCATTCGCGCGTGGAATACGACTTGGAGCAATAGGTCGCCCAATTCGTCCTTGAGATCAACCATGTCCGCGCGCTCGATCGCGTCGGCAACTTCATAGGCTTCCTCGATCGTATATGGCGCGATCGTCGCGAACGTCTGCACCGTGTCCCACTCGCAGCCGCGCTCGGGATCGCGCAATCGCGCCATGATCGCGACGAGACGATCGATTCCGGTCGCGCTCATCGGTGGGGGAGCCCCCTCGCTAGTTCGTCCGCAAGATTGATAATATACATTATGTAAAGTCTACTCCGCCTGGGGGACGAGGATGAGCGTCTTCCCCTCCACCCGCCAAGCCTTGAGCTTGGAAAGAAAACTCATCCCCAGCACGTTCTGGTCGCCGAATGCGGCGGACACGACTGCGGGCGCGTCGCTTGCAGTGATGGCGCCGACGCGAAGTTCGCCGATCGTCGCCGGCTGCGCCAGGACTTGGCCGTTCGCGGTCTCGAGTGGAATTTTCGGTTCGGTCGGATCGATCTCCACGCTTGCTGCCGTCGCGGTATCTGCAGACAGACTGGTGAAACTGGCACCGCTATCGACCAATAGCGTTCGTTCGGTGCCGTTGATCGTCGCCCGCGCATAGAAATGGCCGTCCTGCGCCATCGCGATGCGAACCTCGTCGCCAACCACCGATTGATCGCGGCCATAGAATAACTCGCGCGCTCCAGACACCAGCCAGTCGTTGCGATTGACCACCGCGACGATCAGCAGCCCGGTGGCGAAAATGCCGATCCATGCCAGCGCCATCACAGCCACGCGCCCCAGCGGCATGCGCCGGGCGAACAGCGCCGACAGCGGCAGGATCAGCAACAGCGCATAGAAAATTGCGTTTCCGGTCTGATTGCTCATCGACCCACCTCGAATTCCAGACCATCATAGCCGGGTTCGACGGCCGGCGGCAGTTCGCCGCGCAACAATTCATAATCCATCGATTGATCGAGATGGGTCAGCGCGGTGCGCCTTGGCGCGAGGTCGGCAATCCACGGCAGCGCCTGGTCCAGATGCGGATGGCTGGGATGCGGATGACGGCGCAACACGTCGACGATCCAGACGTCGAGGTCTTTATATACCGTGCGCATATTATCGGTCATTACGTTGAAATCCGTAGCATATCCGATCGATCCACCGTCGCCGTCGAAGCGCAGCCCGGCCGACACGATATTGGCATGCGGCTGATCCACGACTGTGACCGCTATGTCGCCGATCGCTAAACGATCAGGAAGATCTTCCAGTGCGACGGTTGGCGGATAACCATCCATCCCCGCGAACACATAGGCAAACCGATCGCGCAATATCGCCGCGGTCGCTGGTCGCGCCAAGCCACGCACGGGCTTGCGCATCATGTGATAGATCTGCCGCAGGTCATCGATGCCGTGGGTATGATCCGCGTGATCGTGCGTCCAGATCACTGCGTCGATGCGGTCCACGCCAGCCGCGAGCAACTGTTCGCGCATGTCGGGGCCAGTATCGACCAGTATGCGCGTCGTCGCGGTCTCGATAAACACGGACGCCCGTGTGCGGCGGTTGCGAGGCTCGCCAGGGTCGCACGCCCCCCAGTCATTGCCGATCCGCGGCACCCCGGACGACGTCCCGCAGCCGAGAATGCGCAGCCTCATGCCGTGGTTTTGTCGAACAATGCGTGAAAGTTGGCGCGTGTCGTGTCGGCGAGTTCGTCGCAATCCTCGCCGCGGAGCTGCGCGAGGAAGCGGCACGTATCGGCGACGAACGCCGGTTCGCCGGTCTTGCCGCGATTGGGAACGGGTGCGAGGAACGGAGCATCGGTCTCGATTAGCAGACGGTCCAGGGGAAGGCGGGCGGCGGTTGCCTGCAAGTCTTTGGCGTTCTTGAACGTCACGATCCCAGAAATTGAGATATAAAGGCCCAATTCCAGCGCTTTGTCGGCGAAATCACCGCTCGCGGTGAAGCAGTGGATGACGCCGCGATAGGCGCCCTTCCCCATTTCGTCGCGCAGGATGTCGATCGTGTCGTCCTCGGCATCGCGCGTATGAACGACGATCGGCAGCGATAATTCGCGACTTGCGGCGATATGCGCGCGGAAACTTGCGCGCTGCCGCTCGCGGTCGGAATGGTCGTAATAATAATCGAGCCCCGACTCGCCGATCCCCACCACGCGCGGATGCGCGGCGCGCGCGACCAGCTTGGCGGTGTCGACGTGCGCGTGCTGGTCGGCTTCGTGCGGGTGAATGCCGACCGTCGCCCAGACGTCAGGCTCGCGCTCGGCGACTGCGACGACGTCGTCCCATTCGCGCTCGCGCGTCGAGATGTTGAGCATCGCCACCACACCGTTCGCCCGCGCCCGCGTCAGCACCTCATCCTGCTGCTCTGCAAGGCCCTTGTAATTGAGATGACAGTGGCTGTCGGCAAGCCTCATGCGGCCTCCATCTCCAGCCGCGGGAACACGCCGATGGGCGCCGGGAGCGGCGTGCCGACCGCGATCGGTCGGTTGAGCGCGTCGAAATCGCGCATATCTGCCCCCTGCCCGAGCAAATTGAGCAATTTGTCGGCGCTCTCTGGGACCGCCCAGCGCGCCATGATGGCGATGCGACGCACGGCCTCGGCGGCATAATAGAGGATCGTGTCGGCCCGCGCGGGATCGGTCTTGCGCACGCTCCACGGCGCCTGGTCCGCAAAATATTGGTTGGCGTCGCGCGCAGCACTCCAAATCGCCTCGAGCGCCGTATGTATGGCGAGGTCAGCCATCGCCGCGCGCATCCCCGATTCGGCCGCGCGCACGCTCTCGACCAACGCCTCCTCGGCAGCAGTCGCCTCCCCCGCTTCGGGCACTGCCGCGCCGTTCTTGGCGATGATTGACAGGCAGCGCTGCGCCAGATTGCCGAGATTGTTGGCGAGGTCGGCGTTGCACCGCGTGACGATCGCGTCTTCGGAATAGCTGCCGTCCTGCCCGAATGACACTTCGCGCAGCAGGAAATAACGTAGCGGATCGACCCCGAATCGGTCGACGAGTTCGATCGGATCGGTGACGTTGCCGACCGACTTCGACATCTTCTCCCCGCGGTTGAGCAGGAACCCATGGCCGAACACCCGCCTGGGCAATGCGATCTTCGCGCTCATCAGGAAAGCCGGCCAGTAAACCGCATGAAAACGAACGATATCCTTGCCGATCAGGTGCAAATCGGTGGGCCAATATTTGCCCAGCGGGCCGGTCAGGTCGGGATAGCCGACGCCGGTCAGGTAATTGGTCAGCGCATCGAGCCACACGTACATGACGTGCCCCTCGCTACCCGGCACCTTCACCCCCCAGTCGAAGCTGGTGCGCGACACCGAGAGATCGTTGAGTCCGCCCTCGACGAAGCGAAGCACTTCGTTGCGCCGCGCCTCGGGCTGGATGAAATCGGGGTTCGCCGCGTAAAAATCGAGTAAAGGCTGCTGGTATTTACTCAGGCGGAAAAACCACGTCTCCTCGGCGGTCCATTCGACCGGCGTGCCCTGTGGCGAGAGCTTTTCGTTCCCTTCGCCGGAAACGAGTTCCTTATCGTCGTAAAACGCTTCGTCGCGGACCGAATACCAGCCCTCGTAGCGATCGAGATACATGTCGCCGGCATCGGCCATGGCCTGCCAGATCGTCTGGCTGGCGATGTGATGATCGGCGTCCACTGTGCGGATGAAACGGTCGTACGACACGTTGAGGCGATCCGCCATCGCCTTGAAATATCCAGACATCTCATCGGCGAGCGCGCGCGTTTCGACGCCGCGGTCGCGCGCGGTCTGAACCATCTTCAGCCCGTGTTCGTCGGTACCGGTCTGGAACCGCACGTCGCGCCCGTCCTGGCGATGGTAGCGCGCGATCGCGTCGGCGGCGATCGCTTCATAGGCGTGGCCGATGTGCGGGCGGCCATTGGGATAAGAGATCGCGGTGGTGATGTAATAGGGGTCGGCCATCGCCCTGCCCTAGCGCCATCAGCGGCGGTTCGCCAGCGAGGCGACGATCCCGCCCATTTCGAACACCGTACCTTGTGCATCGAGTGACAGGCCGAGCGCGCTGGCGGCGAGGTTGCGCGCGGCATCATAGGCGTCGAGCGCGGTGCGCAGCGGCTCTCCGCCGCGCCTCTGCGCCTGGTTGGCGATGAAACGCGGCGCGCGGTCGAGGAACGCTTCGTAGCGCGGCTGCGCGGCCTTGAGCGACAGCGCGCTCGCCAGTTGCGCGCGCACGGCGTTCGACGGATCGCCCTTCGCCAGTTCGCCAAGCGCCTTGTCGAGGCCCGCGATATCCAGCCCCGCCATCGCCAGCGCCTGAGCAGGTGAGCCCTGCCCCACACGTACAAGCTCCTCGATCTCTGCCGGCTTCGCACCGGCATCGGTCAACGCCGCGCGCATGTCGGCGTCATCGAGCGGCTCGAACCGCAGCAGCCGGCACCGCGATCGGATCGTCGGCAGCAAGCGGCCCGGCGCGTGGCTGACGAGCAGGAACACCGTACCCGCTGGCGGCTCCTCCAAATTCTTGAGCAGCGCGTTGGCGCCGTTGCGTTCGAGATCGTCGGCCGAATCGATCAGCACGACGCGGCGATCGGAATAGGTCGGCTTGACTCCAAGGAACGGTTCGAGTGCACGGATCTGTGCCACGGTGATGCTGCGCGCGAGGCCCTGCTCGGGCTTCTTATCGTCCCTCGGCAAGCGTTCGAGTCTACGGAAATCGGGGTGCGATCCGGCGTCGATCAGGTGCTGGGTCCGGTCGTCAGCAGGGATCGCAAAATCATCGGGCCGCCCCGCGCCCGCCAACACGCGCCGCGCGGCGAGCATTGCGAAGCTCGCCTTGCCGATGCCTTCGGGTCCCGCGAACAGCCACGCGTGGTGGAGTGACCCACCCTCCAACGCCGCAGAAAACGACTGTTTTGCCAGCGCGTTACCATGCAATGACGTCATGGCAGCAAGTCGACAATCTCGGCCCACAGCGCGGCGGCGACCGTATCGGCATCGCCGCTCGCGTCGACCAGCCGAACGCGATCGGGCTCGGCGGCGGCGAACCGGCGGAATGCGGCGGCGACGTCCTCGTGGAACGCGCGCTCGCGCGCGGCGAAGCGATCGGCGCCCGCACCGTCACGCGACGAAGCACGTTCGGCGCCCAACTCCGGCGGCACCTCGAGCACCAGCGTGCGATCGGGCATCAGCCCGCGCGATCCGAAGGCGTGGAGTGCCAACACGGCGGCATCGTCGATCCCGCCAGCAACGCCCTGATAAGCGCGCGACGAATCGACGTAGCGGTCGGAGATCACCCAGGTGCCGACCCCGACCGCGGGCTGGATTACTTTCTCGACATGGTCGGCACGCGCGGCGGCGAACAGCAAGGTTTCGGTATGTGCGCTCCAGCGGTTGACAGCGCCTTGCATCAACAGATCGCGGATCGCTTCCGCCCCGTCGCTGCCGCCCGGTTCGCGCGTGACGATCACTTCGACCCCGCATTCGCGAAGCGCATCGGCCAAGCGGAGCACCTGGGTCGATTTGCCGGCGCCTTCGCCGCCCTCGATCGACAGGAAGCGCCCGCGCTCCACGCTTAGCCGCCGAACAGTTGCGTCAGCCCGGCCCAGGCGCGGCCGAAGAAACCGGCTTGCCCCACATCCTTGTCGGCGACGAGCGGGAAGCGCTGGTCGCTCATCCCCGGCGTCTTGACGACCAGGTCGGCGACATGGTCACCCGCCTTGATCGGCGCCTTCAGCGGGCCGTCATAGACCACGCTTGCGGTCATTGCTGGGTTGCTGCCCGACGGGACGGTAACGGCAAGATTGTCGGCGGCGACCAGCCCGACCGTGCTCGACGATCCCAACTGGACCTCGGCGGTCGCGACTTCCTTGCCCTTCGACACGATCGGCTTCGCGCTCCACGCGCCGAAGCCCCAGTTCATGAACTTGATCGATTCTTCCTTGCGCCCGTTGAAGCTATCGAGCCCGGCGATCACCATGATGATGCGGCGACCGTTCTGGATCGCCGAACCGGTGAAGCTGTAGCCTGCTTCATCGGTGTGCCCGGTCTTCAAGCCATCCGCGCCATTGACGTTGCCGAGCAGCGGGTCGCGATTGGCCTGGTCGATCGCCTTCCCAGCACCCAGCGTCTTGCCCCAGGTAAAGCTGGGAAGCGCATAGTAGCGTTTGTAGAGATCGGGGAAGTCACGGATCGTCGCCGCCGCCAACGTCGCCAGATCCTTTGCGGTGACATAGGTGACGCCATTGTCGGGCCAACCGTTCGACGTGCCGAAATGACTGTTGCTCAGGCCGAGCTTCTTCGCGGCGTCGTTCATCCGGTCGGTGAACGCCTGTTCGGTGCCCGAAATCCCTTCCGCCATCACCACGCACGCGTCGTTGCCCGACAGCGTGACGATACCCTTCAGCAAATTGTCGACGCTGACATTCTCGTCGACCGACAGGAACATGGTCGATCCCGCTTGCGGACCATGCCATTTCTTCCACGTTTCGGGCCGCACGGTGAATTGCTTGTCGGCGCTCAACTGACCTTTCTTGATCAGGTCGAACACGACATAGACCGTCATCATCTTGGCCAGCGACGCCGGCGGCATGCGGCGGTCGGCGTCCTTCGAATACAGCACGGCGTTCGACGACAGATCCACCATATACGCGACCGGCGCAGGCGTATTGAATTCGGGATTGGCGACCGCGGGTGCGGTCAGCGCGACAAGGGCGAAGAAAGCGGCAAGTTTTTTCATGAAATAACAGTCCGTACAGTAAGCGGCGATTCAGTCCTCGCGGACGACACGGGCATCGCCATAGCCCCGCGCGGCGGCTGCGTCACGCGCTCGTAGGGCCGATTTCACGTCGGTAAACGGCCCGGTCCGCACGCGCCACAGATTGTTGAACGGCGTCGCGGTGCCGCCCAGGCTGCGCGCGACCGTATTGGCGCGGTCCCGGCTGCCGAAGGCGGCGACCTGGACATAGTAGCCGCGCATCGTAACGGCGGGAGGAAGTATTGTCGTCGCCGGCGGAAGACGCGGTGCAATGACCGGCGCAGGAATCGATTGACGGTTCCGAACGGTGGCGACTGCCGCCGGCTGCCCGGTAAGTTTGGCGCGCAGCCCGGCGAGCAGCGCGGGCGGGGTATCGAGAATGGAAGACGCTGCCTGTCCGTTCCTCAGGGCATTCTGATCGGCGGGCGTGGGGGTCACGCGGCGGATCCGCACCGGCTTGCGGCCCGTGACGCCGATCGCCTGCGCCGCCGCCTGCGAGAGGTCGATCAGCAAGCCCGGCGTGAACGGTCCGCGATCGTTGATCAGGACCAGCACCGTGCGTCCGGAATCGAGCGCGGTCACCTCTACATACGACCCGATCGGCAGCGTGCGGTGTGCGGCGGTGAAGGCTTGCGGGTCGAACGGCGCGCCCGACGCGGTGCGGCTACCCGACAGCTCGTTGCCATACCACGTCGCATAGCCGACCTCGTCGTAGGGGTGGGGCGAGCGGTCGGACGTGGCCTGCGGACCGTCCGATTGCGGCGGTCCGTCCTGTGCGAACGCCGGGGCGGCAAACGCCAGGCTTGCCAGCAAAACCAGCCTAACGTTCAACGGCATCGGCAAGCAGTCCCACGCTCAGCGCGTAGAAATTTGAACAATTGTAATCGAGGATGACGCGATAGTTGCCGGTCAACAGGTAAGCGGTCGCGCCGGGCCCATCGGGTTCGATGACCGTCGCCTGGACGTTGTCGGCGGGCCAGGGCTTGCCCTGCGATAGCACGCCCAGCGCGCGCCACTCGCCGATCGACCGCCAAGCGCTTTGCCGCGCGAACACGCGAGGGCAGCGCGGCGAGATCAGCCGGTTGGTCACACTCGAACGATCGAACCCCGCCGGCAGCGATACCGCGAGACCCCAGGGCTGTCCGCGCCGCCAGCCGGCCTGGTAGAAATAGTTGCCGATCGACGCGAGCGTGTCGGCGTCGCTGGTCCAGATATCTGCGCGCCCGTCGCCGTCGCCGTCGCGCGCCAGGCGGAGATAAACCGAAGGCAGGAATTGCGGCCCGCCCATCGCCCCGGCCCAACTGCCGACCAACTGCCCCCGCGATACGCCGCGATCGACCATCTTCATCATAGCGATCAGCTCGGGCTCGAACAGCGACCGGCGGCGGCCTTCGTAAGCGAGCGTGGCGATCGACCGGGGCAAGTCGAAATTACCCATGATGCGGCCGTAATTCGTCTCATGCCCCCAGATCGCGACCATGATCGATTCGGGCACGCCGGTCTGCGTCTCGATTCGCGCGAGGTGCCCTCGTTCGGCAAGATATTTGGCCCGCCCCTGCGAAATACGCGCGGTATCGACGTGGCTGCGCAAGTATGGCGCGAACGGCGTGATGGCGGTGCTGGTCGGATTGGCGGGGTTGCCGCCCGGCTGGTTGCGGTCGAGATCGACCACGCGCTGGTTGTAGGTGAGGCCCGCGATCACCTGATCGGCGGTTGCCGGGCGGACGCCCTGCGCGATCGCGCGGCCGCGGACCTCCTGCAGATAAGACTGGAAACCCGCGTCGTCCTGCGCCGTTGCCGCGCCGGCGAACGCTAGCGCTGCCAGCAAAATTCCAATTGTTCTCAATGCCCGCATCGGGCGAGCGTGCCACAGTCTTGAGGCTGCGGGAATCCCCTGTCGTCGCACGGCTTGCACAAATCGCCGCCCTTACCCTAAGCGGCTTTGACGCGGAGAGGTGGCCGAGTGGTTTAAGGCAGCGGTCTTGAAAACCGCCGTGGGTGGAAGCCCACCGTGGGTTCGAATCC
>JBDSED010000012.1:0-7838 GCA_039920225.1 Sphingomonas sp. | reverse complement strand
TGACATTGTCACCGCAATCGACGTGCGGGGTGAAGCTGGTCTTGTGCTTGCCGCGCAGCACGTTGGCGATCACCACCGCGGCGCGACCGACCACCAGGCCGTCGGCATCGACGATATGCCATTTCTTTTCCACCTCGTGCGGCTTGGCCGACTTGGTGGTCTTCATCAGCGCCTTCATGGGCTGTGACCTTTTCGTTTATGTCCAATAAAACAAACGCGCGGCCGGTTGCCCAGCCGCGTTCGTGGTGGCCAAATGCGTAATGACACGCACAAAGTCAAGCAAAACCGAGCTTTTGCTGACGGGTATTATGATACCCGGACGCCTTTACGCTCGCCGATTACGTGAATGCCCCACGTCACCGCGATCACCAGCAGCGCGCCGACTAGCTGGTGCAACCCGGCGAGCGTGACGTTCATGTCGCTCATCACCGTGGCGATGCCGAGCAGAATTTGCGTCCCGAACGCGATATGGATCGCGACCGACGCGCGGCGGTCGAGCGGCTTCACCTTGCGCGCGAGCAGTATGAGCATGACGACCGCGACCCACGCCCACCAGCGGTGGATGAAGTGCACGATCGCGGGGTCGTCGAACAGCAACTTGCCGAGCGACTCGCTGCTTTGGCTTGCGCCGGGGAAAACAGACCCGTTCATCAGCGGCCAGTCGTTCGCGACTCGCCCCGCGCGCAAGCCCGCCATCAGCGCGCCGTAGAGTAACTGCACCGTCAGGATCGCGGCTGCCGCCAAGCCGAACGCTGTCAGCGTCGCGGGCCTAGCCGCCGGATCGCGCGTCAGCCGACGGAGGTCGAGCGCGGTCCACACCATCCCCGCCAGCGTGAAGAGCGCGGTCAGCAAGTGCGTCGCGAGCCAGCCCGGCGCAACCTCGGTCCGGTGCGTAAGCCCCGAGCGCACCATCAGCCATCCGAACGTCCCCTGCAGACAGATCAGCGCGAACAGCGCGAACAGCCGCCAGAAATAGCCGCGCGGGATTTGCCGTCGGGCCGCGAACCACACCAGCGGGATCAGATACGCCAGCCCGATGATCCGGCCGAGGAAACGGTGGAGATATTCCCAGAAGAAGATCGCCTGGAACCCGGCGAGCGTCATGCCGTGGTTGATCGCCTCGTATTGCGGGATCTTGCGGTAATTGGCGAACTCGGCCTGCCACTGCGCCTCGGACAGCGGCGGGACGATGCCGGTCAGCGGCCGCCAATCGGTGATGGACAAGCCTGATTCGGTGAGACGCGTGACACCCCCGACCACGACGATCGCGACGATGAGGGCGGCGACGATATAGAGCCAAGCGGCGATGGCGCGGGGGCGGGTTGATGAAGAATTCACGGACATTGCGGCCGCCATACCCACACAGTCATCCCAGCGAAAGCTGGGATCTCAGGCCGTATTGCAATGCTGAACGAGACCCCAGCTTTCGCTGGGGTGACGAAAGATCAGTTCGCCGACGTCTTCGCGTTCTGGCCGTCGCCTTCGGGCGCGGCGACGATGTCGCGCGTGGTGCCGCCCTTGTCGACAATCTTGGTCTCCGGATCACCGGCGTCCGACCGCACGCCGGGGCTTGCCGAATCGCCGCCCGCCTGATCGAGCGTCGAGCGTTCGGCCTGGCTGCGCGGCGCCGATCCGCCGAACAGCGCGTCGAGCGCCTGTGCCGACGGATTGTTGTCCTGCGGGCGAGCAACACCGGGCTGCGGCGGGCGCAAAGAGAAATCGGGGGGCACGACGAGCGGCTGGCTGCGCGCGACGGCATATTCGTCGGGGCGCGTGCGGTCGTAACCGCGCTTGCCGCAGCCCGAGAGCACCAGAGCCACGCTCGCGATGGCGACGACGGCTACAAACTTACGCATTAATATTCTCCACTTCGCCCGGCTCGGTGCCTTGCCCAGCTTCCTTGGGCTTGTCACGCACCAACAGGGCACGCGCGAGCAGGATGAGCACGCCTATCGTAATCGCCGCATCGGCAAGATTGAAGGTCAAAAACGGCGACCAGGTGCCGAAGTGCAGATCGGCATAATCCTGAACGAAGCCGAGCCTGACGCGATCGAGGATATTGCCCAGCGCCCCACCGGCGATCATGCCGAGCGCGAACTGGTCCTGGCGATTGGCCTCGCGCCACATCCATACCAGGACTGCGCAGGCGATCGCGCCGGTCAGCGCGACCAGCATCCACGACTGTTCCGGCGCGGCGCGCAGGAAGCCGAGCGACACCCCGGGATTGTGCAGGTTGCGCAGCGTGAAGATCGGCAGCAGGGCGCGCTCGTCGCCCTCCAGCGACAGGCCGAGCGGACCGACCACCAGCCACTTGATCAATTGATCGAGCACGAAGACCACCACCGCCGCGATCAGCCCGACTTTGGGCACCTTCCCCATCACGCCACCACCTCTGCACATCGGTCGCACAGCGCGCCGTCGGCCGTCACTTCGGGCAGAAGGCGCCAACAGCGGCCGCATTTATGGAAGTCGCTGCGCACGACCGACAGGTCGCCCCTGCTTACCTTGGCGACGATGAACGTCTCGGCCAGCGCCGCCGCATCGGCGGGCAGTGTCGGCACCGCGACTTCGGCCTCGAGGCTCGACTGGATCACCTTGTCGCGGCGGAACGGCTCGATCGCCTCGGTGACTTGCGCGCGCAACGCCCGGATGTCGTCCCAGTTGGTCGCGTGCGGCACGTCGCCCGGCAGCTTGGGCAGCACCGGCCAGTCGAGCAAATGCACCGACCCGTCTTCGCTCGGGAACCGTTCCTGCCACGCTTCCTCGGCCGTGAAGCACAGGATCGGCGCGGCGTAGCGGACGAGGGCGTGGAACAGCGTGTCGAGCACGGTACGATACGACCGGCGCTTGATGTCGCCCGGCGCATCGCAATAGAGCGAGTCCTTGCGGATATCGAAGAAGAACGCCGACAGATCGTCCTGCGCGAAATCGGTCAGCAGGCGCAGGTAGCGGTTGAACTCGAACGCCTCGGTTGCCGCCTTCAGCTCGACGTCGAGCTGGCCCAGCAAATCGAGCACATAGAGCTCGAGCGCCGGCATATCCTTCGGCGCGACGCGCTCGCTCTCGTCGAACCCGTCGAGCGCGCCGAGCATGTAGCGGAACGTGTTGCGCAGCTTGCGATACGCGTCGGACGCGGTGGCGAGGACTTCCTTGCCGATCTTCACGTCGTCGAAATAGTCGGTCGAGGCGACCCACATCCGTAATATGTCGGCGCCCGATTCCTGGATGATCTTCAGCGGATCGACGACGTTGCCGAGGCTCTTCGACATCTTGCGGCCGTTGCCGTCGAGCGCGAAGCCGTGGGTCAGCACCGCATCGTACGGCGCCCGCCCGCGCGTCCCGCAGCTTTCGAGCAGCGACGACTGGAACCAGCCGCGATGCTGGTCGGATCCTTCGAGATACAGGTCCGCGCGGACGCCCTCGCCATAGCGCGCCTCGATCGTGAAGGCGTGGGTCGAACCAGAGTCGAACCACACGTCGAGAATGTCGTTGATCGGCTCGTAATCGGCCAGCGCATAGTCCGGGCCGAGCAGCGTCTGGTGATCGGCGGTGAACCACGCATCCGCCCCGCCCGCCTCGAACGCCTTGACGATCCTGTCGTTGACCGCGGAATCGCGCAGATACTCGCCCGTGGCGCGGTTGACGTAGAGCGCGATCGGCACACCCCAGGCCCGCTGGCGGCTGATCACCCAGTCGGGGCGCCCTTCGACCATCGAGCGGATGCGGTTCTGCGAGCGTTCGGGCACCCAGCGAGTCCGCTCGATCGCGTCGAGCGCGATTTCGCGGAGCGTGGGACCGTTACCCTGGGCGTGACCAAGCGTATGTTTCTCGACTTCGCTCGAAACGAACGGCGGTTGGAAAGTGTCAGCCTGAACCCCGTTCGTGTCGAGCGAAGTCGAGACACTTTCTCCCGCCCCCTGCGACTGGTCAATCGGGATGAACCATTGCGGCGTCGCGCGTTGGATCACCTTCGCCTTGGACCGCCACGAATGCGGATAGCTATGCGCGAAATCGTCCGACGCCGCGAGCAGCGCACCGGCCGCGCGCAGGTCGCTGCAGATCGGCCCGTCGGATGCGACGAACTTCTTGTTGATGACGCTCCCCTGCCCGCCGAGCCACGGCCAGTCGGAACGATAGAAGCCCGCGCCGTCGACCGCGAACACCGGATCGATCCCGTGCGCCTTGCACAACAGAAAGTCGTCTTCGCCATGATCGGGCGCCATGTGGACGAGGCCCGTGCCCTGATCGGTCGTGACGAAATCGCCCGGCAGAAACGGCCGCGGCTTCGCGAAGAACCCACCGAGATGGTGCATCGGGTGACGCGCGACGGCGCCGGCGAGGTCAGCGCCTTTGCCGCTCCAGACAATGTCTGCCTCGCTCGTACCCTTCAATTCGGAAGGCAGCCGTCCAAAGAATGTTCCTTTGAGCTGACGCGCTACAAGATAACGCCCGTGAACGGACCAGACAGCATCATCCCACTCTTCAACTTTCAGGAATTTTTGAGCGACCCGAACCTCAATTAGGTCGTACTCAACCTCCACCCCATACGCCAAAGCCTGATTCACCGGGATCGTCCACGGCGTCGTCGTCCAGATCACCGCATGCGCACCGACCAGTTCCGGCGCGTTCGGCGCCTCCAAGATCTCGAACGCGACGTCGATCTGAGTCGACACGACGTCCTCATATTCGACCTCGGCCTCGGCCAGCGCAGTCTTCTCGACCGGCGACCACATCACTGGCTTGGCGCCGCGATAGAGCTGGCTGCTTTCGGCGAACTTGAGCAATTCGCCGACGATCACCGCTTCCGACGCATAGTTCATCGTCAGATACGGGTCGTCCCACTCGCCCATCACGCCGAGCCGCTGGAACTGCTCGCGCTGTACCGCGACCCATTTTTCGGCATAGGCGCGGCATTCGGCGCGGAACTGCGCGACCGGCACGTCGTCCTTGTTCAGCTTCTTCGCGCGATATTGTTCCTCGACCTTCCACTCGATCGGAAGCCCGTGGCAATCCCAGCCGGGCACGTAGGGCGCGTCCTTGCCGAGCAAGGTCTGCGAGCGGACGACGATGTCCTTCAGCACCTTGTTCATCGCATGGCCCATATGGATGTCGCCATTGGCGTAGGGCGGGCCATCGTGGAGGATGAAGCGCTTGCGGTCCTTCCGCTGTGCACGAAGCTTTCCGTACAAGTCCATCGCCGCCCAGCGCGCCAGGATCGCCGGCTCCTTCGCCGCGAGGCCGGCCTTCATCGGAAAGTCGGTTTTCGGGAGGAAAACGGTGTCGCGATAGTCGGCGGGGGTTTCGTCGGTCATAAGTGCGGGGGCATTAGCGGGCGGGCGCTGCGCTGTCATTCCCCTTCTCCCCTTGTGGGAGAAGGGAGGAGCCGCGCGCAGCGTGGCGGAGGGATGAGGGGGAATGGGCGACGGCGGATATAGTCCCCCTCACCCTTCCGCGCCTTCGGCGCTCCCTCCCTCTCCCACAAGGGGAGAGGGATTGGCGAGCAAGCGCCTAGCATTGGCGACGTCGTCCGCCATCTGCGTGCTCAGCGCCTCCAACGTATCGAACTTTGCTTCGGGCCGGATGAAATCGATCAGTTCGACCGCGATCGTCTGCCCATACAGGTCGCCGGCAAAGTCGAAGAAATAGGGCTCGAGCAATTCCTTGGGCGGGTCGAAGCTCGGCCGCACGCCCAAATTCGCGGCGCCGTCGAGCACGCGGCCGTCACTCAGCCGCCCGCGCACCGCGTAGATGCCGAACTTGGGCCGCAGGTAGTTCGCCATGTCGATATTCGCGGTCGGATAGCCGAGCGTGCGCCCGACCTTGTCGCCATGCTGGACGACGCCCTCGATCGTATAGGGCCGAGTCAGCAGCCGCGCCGCCCCGCGCGGGTCGCCCGCCCTCAGCGCCTCGCGGATCCGGGTCGAGGACACCGTCTCGCCAACGAGCTGGACCGGCGCGATCGTATCCACCGTGAAGCCGTTCGCCTCGCCCAACGCGCGCAGCAGCGGGATGTCGCCGCTCCGCCCCTTGCCGAAGGTGAAGTCCTCCCCCGTCGCGACCCCGGCGACGCCGAGATCGCCGACCAGACGCTGCTCGACGAACGCTTCCGCCGACAGCGCGGCGAGCGAAGCGTCGAAGTCGAACACATACATCGCGTCCACCCCTGCGTCCGCGAACAGCCGCTGGCGCTGGTCGAGGCTGGTCAGCCGGAAATACGGACTGTCGGGGCGGAAGTATCGCATCGGGTGCGGATCGAACGTCGCGACGATCGCCGGCTTATTCGCCGCGCGCGCGCGCTCGACCGCGCGGCCGACCACCGCCTGGTGCCCGAGGTGAAACCCGTCGAAATTGCCGAGCGCGACGAACCCGCCGCGCAAACGCTCGGGCACCGCCGAGCCGCTGGAAAGCCGCTCCATGGCCGCGCCTATAGGGGCCTCATTTGCCGGGCACCATCCCCGCCAGCAGCACGCGGATGACGTTGCCGCCCATCACCTTGCGGATGTCCTCGTCGGAAAAGCCGCGGTCGATCAGCGCCTGGGTGATCGCCACGACCTGGCTCGCGTCGAACCCGGTCGTCACCGCGCCGTCGAAGTCCGATCCCAGTCCGACATGGTCGATCCCGACCAGATCGCGGACATAGGCGATGGCTTTCGCGACATCGGCCGGCTTGGTCGAACAGATCGCCGCGTCCCAATAGCCGATCCCGATCACGCCGCCGGTCTTCGCGATCCCGCGCACTTCATCGTCGGTCAGGTTGCGGTTGACCTTGCACGTCGCCTGCACCCCGCCATGGCTCGACACCAGCGGGCGGCGCGCCATCTTGATGATCTCGGCGACCGCGGCATGGCTCGAATGCGCCACGTCGACCACCATCCCGAGCTTTTCCATCCGCCGCACGACCGCGACGCCGAGCGGGGTCAGCCCGCCCTTCCTCATCCCGTGCATCGACCCCGCGACATCATTGTCGAAGAAGTGCGCGAGCCCCGCCATGCGGAACCCTGCGGCGTACAGCTTGTCGAGGTTGGCGATGTTGCCTTCCAGGTCCTGCAGCCCCTCGATCGACAGCATCGTCCCGACGATGGGCTTGCCCGCCTGACGATCGACCAGGAGGCGCAGCAAGTCTTGCGCGCTCACGATCACCCGCATCTTCCCGTTCGACCGGTCGGCGAATGCCTTGAGCTTGTCGGCATGATAGAGCGAACGCTGGAGCAGCGAGCCCCAGGTTCGCACGGGTTGGAGGTCGGCGATCACCAGGGTCGTGATATTGTCGGTGTCACCCGAATTGCCGTCGTAATTCTGGCCCTTGGGCGTCTTGGTCACCGACGAGAATATCTGCAGCGCATAATTGCCCGCCTGAAGCCGCGGCAGATCGACCATTCCGCGCGTCGATCGCGTCAGCAGGTCGCGTTTCCACAGCAGCGAATCGGCGTGCATGTCGGCGACGTCGAGCGTCTTCTGCAACGCCGCCGCGCGCGGCGAGACGGTGAAGGCGACCGGCTGAACCTTGTTCTGCTGGTTCTCGACGATGCCGGGCGCGAAAACGAAGAAAGCGATCGCGGCGACAAGCATCAGGCCGAGGCAGCCAAGAACCCATTTGCGCATCGATTCCCCTCCGTCATGCCGGCCTTGTGCCGGCATCCGCATATCCACCAGCGATATAGCTTGAGGCATGGCGGAGCCCGGCACAAGGCCGGGGTGACGGCTAAGGTCTGGTCAGCGTTACGAAGCTGTATGCAGGCCGCTCATCCTCCGCCGGATGATCCTCGCGCGCCGTTTCGCGCCATCCGGTGAAGGCGGG
Organism: Sphingomonas sp.; assembly: GCA_039920225.1. GTDB lineage: Bacteria > Pseudomonadota > Alphaproteobacteria > Sphingomonadales > Sphingomonadaceae > Sphingomonas. Next base: position 40 of record JBDSED010000012.1, on the reverse strand, counting down.
CACCGAGACATCACCATGCGCGTCGAGATGCACTTCGGTC
>JBDSED010000011.1:0-5932 GCA_039920225.1 Sphingomonas sp. | reverse complement strand
TGTGAAAATGATAGAGCGCGATCGGCGCGAGCACGACTTCGACGACGATACCGGTCAGGAGCAGCGAGCCGAGTTCGCGCCCCGCCTTGCGCCACCACGCCTCGTCGCGCCTCAGGAACCAGCCGCGCACCACCGGTTGCTCGTGCAACGCGACGATCGCCGCGACGGCGGCGAACGACAGCTGGAAACTTGGCCCGACCAAAGCCTCCGGCCACAGCAGCAGCACGACGAACGCGCCAGCCGCGACCAACCGCAGCGTAGTTGCTTCGCGGCCCATCGCCAGCGCGGCCAGCACGAGCAAGGCGGCGATGCACGATCGCATCGTCGGCACCTGATTCCCAGTCAGCATCGTGTAGCCGATCGCAGCCAGCGCCCCGACTCCTGCCGCGACGACCGGCACGCGGACCCGCAACGCGATCGATGGGAAAAAGGCGAGCAATCGGGTGACCAACAGGATCGTCATGGCGACCGCCGCGGTGATATGCAGTCCGCTGACCGACAGCAGGTGCGCAAGCCCTGAGCGCCGCATCGCGTCCGAATCTTCCTTGCTGATCGCGCCTTCGTCCCCCGCAGCCAGCGCCGCCGCGATCCCGCCCGCGCTGCCGGGCAGCTGCGCTTCGATATGCGCAGCCAGACGCGCACGCAGGCCGTTCGATTGGCTTCCGGGCGTCAGGACGGTCACCGGCACGATCCCCTTCCCCGTCGCGCCGAGCCGATCGAACCAGGCGACGCGGCGGAAGTCGTACGCGCCGGGCACCGTCGCCTCGTTGGGCGGCATCAGGCGGGCCTGGAGCTTGATCGTCGCGCCGACGCCGAGATTGGCCGGCATGTTGCCTTGCGCGAGGTTGACCCGGATGCGTGGGGGTAGCGTGATAGATTGCTGGTTTCCTCCCTCACATCCGACGCCTCCCCGGCGAACGCCGGGTTCCAGTTGCGAGCGGCTTGTCGGCGCGCGCTGCCCGTCGAAACATCGGTCATTCCGGCTGGGCCCCGGCGTTCGCCGGGGGGGGCGTTGATGACGGAGTGCCGGGCTCGACGGAAATCGGCGCCAACCGCAGTCGGACCATTTCTCGCGCCGGCAGCGGCTCCACGCCCTCTACCCGTGCGGTCATCTTCACGATCGCCGGGCGCCCCAGCACTGGCGCCGCGACCGAGCTCGCCCGCCACCATGCCAGCCCGATGCCCAACGCCGCAACCGTCGCACCGATCGCCAGGACACGACCTGCGCGCCCGTGCCGTCCCACCGCCATCGCTGCCAGCGCAACCGCCGCCAACGCACACATCGCCTCGACCCACTGTGCGGGATCCGGCAGCACGAACCACGCGGCGATCCCGCCACCCAGGGTAACCGGCAGCCACAGCGCCAACTGGTCGCGCTCCGCCTCCAGCCAGATCTCGAGTGCATCGCGCGCACGCCAGCCCCTTGCGGCCTGCGTTTGAAGCCACGAAATACGCGTGCTAGGAGCCCCCTCGGCGATCGTCGCCATATGTCATTCAGCTCGGGAGCACGCGCGGTTGAGCGCAAGTTCTGATCCCGGATCGCCCGTCGGCGCATCCGATACGCCAGTCGTCACCCGGTTCGCGCCGTCGCCGACCGGCTATCTGCACATCGGCGGCGCGCGCACTGCGTTGTTCAACCTGCTGTTCGCGCGGCATCATGGCGGCAGGTTCCTGCTGCGAATCGAGGATACCGACCGCGCAAGATCCACCCAGCCGGCGATTGAGGCGATCCTCGACGGGATGCGCTGGCTTGGGCTCGATTGGGATGGCGACGAAACCTATCAATTCGCCCGCGCCGACCGCCACGCCGCGGTCGCGGCCGAGATGGTCGAAAAAGGCGCGGCGTATCGCTGCTACCTGACGCAGGACGAACTCGCCCAGATGCGCGCCGAAGCCGAAGCCGCGAAAAAGCCGCTGCGCATTCGTTCGCCGTGGCGCGACCGCACGCCGAACGACCCCGGTGCGCCGCACGTCATCCGCCTCAAGGCGCCGACCGAAGGCGCGACGACGATCCATGACCGCGTCCAGGGCGAGGTCACCGTCCAGAACGCGGAGATCGACGATCTCGTCCTGCTACGGTCGGACGGCACGCCGACCTATATGCTCGCGGTGGTCGTCGACGATCACGACATGGGCGTAACGCACGTCATTCGCGGCGACGATCACCTCAACAACGCGTTCCGGCAATTGCCGATCTACCGCGCGATGGGCTGGCCCGAGCCAGTGTACGCGCACATCCCGCTGATCCACGGATCGGACGGCGCCAAGCTGTCGAAGCGCCACGGCGCGTTGGGGGTCGATGCCTATCGCGACGAGCTCGGGCTGCTGCCCGAAGCAGTCGACAACTATCTGCTGCGGCTGGGCTGGGGGCACGGGGACGATGAGATCATCAGCCGCGAGCGGGCAATCGACTGGTTCGATCTGGATGGCGTCGGCAAATCACCAAGTCGGTTCGATCTGAAAAAGCTGGAGAACCTGAACGGGCACTATATTCGCGAAGCCGATGACGCTCGCTTGGCCGATCTCGTCGCCGCACGCGTGCCGATACCGCTGGACGAGACACAGCTCGATCTGCTGCGCCGCACCATGCCGTTCCTCAAACCACGTGCCGCCAATCTGATCGAAATCGCAGAGGGCGGTGCGTTCCTTTTTGCAGTCCGGCCTTTGCCAATCGACGCCGACGCCGCGCCGTTGCTCACCGGCGACGCACCCACGCTCCTTTCGCAACTGCACACCGCGCTTGACGCCGCCGAAAGCTGGGATACGGAGACGTTAGAAAACGCGGTCCGGCAAGTCGCCGAGGACGCCGGGGTCAAGCTGGGGCAGGTCGCGCAACCGCTGCGAGCGGCGCTGACCGGCAAGCGCACCTCCCCAGGCATCTTCGACGTGCTCGCCGTGCTTGGCCGCGAGGACAGCCTGGGCCGCATCGCCGACCAGATGGCGTAAGGATTCGAAGGGAAGTTACGATGACCGACACCGCCACGATGAAGCTCGGCAACCACGATTATGCGGTGATGTCGGGAACGGTGGGTCCCGACGTGATCGATATCCGAAAGCTGTATGCCGATACCGGCATGTTCACGTACGACCCTGGCTTCACGTCGACCGCGAGCTGCGAAAGCGCGCTGACCTATATCGACGGCGACGAGGGCGTGTTGCTCCACCGCGGCTATCCGATCGGCCAGCTCGCCGAAGAATCGAGCTTCATGGAGGTCAGCTACCTGCTGCTTAACGGCGAGCTGCCGTCGAAGAAGGAACTCGCCGACTTTACGCATACGATCAGCCGCCACACGATGCTGCACGAACAGCTCGCGACCTTCTATCGCGGGTTCCGGCGCGACGCGCATCCGATGGCGATCATGTGCGGCGTGGTCGGCGCGCTATCGGCATTCTACCACGATTCGACCGACATCAACGACCCGCATCAGCGGATGATCGCCTCGCACCGGCTGATCGCCAAGATGCCGACGATCGCCGCCATGGCGTATAAATATTCGATCGGGCAGCCGTTCGTTTACCCCCAGAACGAGCTTAGCTACACCGGCAACTTCCTGCGCATGACCTTCGGTGTTCCGGCCGAACCGTATGAAGTGAATCCGGTGGTCGAAAAGGCGCTCGACCGCATCTTCATCCTCCATGCCGACCACGAGCAAAACGCCTCCACCTCGACAGTGCGGCTTGCCGGCTCATCGGGCGCCAATCCGTTCGCCTGCATCGCCGCCGGGATCGCGTGCCTGTGGGGTCCGGCGCACGGCGGAGCCAACGAAGCCGCGCTCAACATGCTGCGCGAGATCGGCACGGTCGACCGCATTCCGGAATTCATCGCCCGCGCCAAGGACAAGAACGATCCGTTCCGCCTGATGGGCTTCGGTCACCGCGTGTATAAAAATTACGACCCGCGCGCGACGGTGATGCAGCAGACCGTGCGCGAAGTGTTCGACGCCATGAAGGTCAACGATCCGGTGTTCGAGGTCGCGCTCCAGCTCGAGCATATGGCGCTCAACGACCCGTATTTCATCGACAAGAAGCTGTTCCCCAACGTCGATTTCTATTCGGGCGTGATCTTGTCCGCGATCGGCTTCCCGACGACGATGTTCACCGCGCTTTTCGCGCTCGCCCGCACCGTCGGGTGGGTCGCGCAGTGGAACGAGATGATCAGCGACCCCGCGCAGAAGATCGGGCGCCCGCGCCAGCTCTACACCGGCCCGACGCAACGCGATTACGTCGCAGTCGGCAAGCGCTGATGCGGATGCTCCTCACCATCGTCGGCGCGCTGTGCGCGGCCATGGGCGGCCTGTGGTTCCTGCAGGGTGCCGGCGTGGTGCATTGGCCGGCGTCAAGCTTCATGCTCGACGTCCGGATCTGGATGCTGTGGGGAGCGCTCCTCGCGCTGTTCGGCGCAATGCTGATCGGTTGGGCGCGGCGGCGCTAAATAACGCTACCAATGTAGGATTTCGCATGACACGGTGCCGTCATGTGCCTTTCAGTTCGTTTCCTTCGACCCGCTCAGCTACGCAATCATCCACATCGCTAGGTGGTCCGCTGCGTCGATGCCGGGAACACCGTGATAGTGTAAACCTGGTGTAAACTTTGCCTGTTTTTCAGGCAGCGTGCCCCGGCAGGCTGAGCATGAACCGCGCGCCCTCGCCCGGCGCCGAATCGACGGTCAGATCACCGCCCATCGCGCGCGCCAGACGGCGAGCGATATAGAGGCCCAAGCCGCTGCCGCCGGGCTCTGTCGGGTCGACGCGCTCGAACTTCTCGAAGATGCGCTCCTGGTCCGCCGGCGCGATGCCCTTGCCCTGGTCGGCGACGATGATCACGGCGCTGTTGCGGTCGCGGTGCGTGCGCACCCAGACCATCCCGCCGTCGGGCGAATAGCGCACCGCATTGCCGATCAGATTGACCAGGATCTGCAGCACGCGCTTGAACTCGCCGGTCGCGGGCGCGGTGTCGGTGTCCTGCGGCTTGTCGATCCGCACGCTGCGTTCGGCCGCGCGCACGCTGAGTAGTCCGGCGGCACGACGTCCGACATCGGCCAGGTCGATCGCCTCGGCAGCGACCACGAAGTCGGGTCGCTCGATCGCCTGGAGATCGACGAGGTCGTCGACCAGCGCCATCAGGTGCCGCCCCGCGCTCGCGATATCGGCGGCGTAGTCGACATAATCCTGGCGGATCGGCCCGTCGGTCTGGGCGTTGATGCTGTCGGCATTGGCGACGATCCGGCCGAGCGGCAGCCGCAGCGCGCGTTCGAGCCGCGCGCCGAACGCGTCGGTCAGCGTCTCGCTATCGGCCTCCGCAACGGCGACCGATGGGGCGACCGTACGCGCCGCGCCGACATAGCCCGCGAATTTGCCCGTCGTGTCGAGGCGCGGCCGCGCCGACAGCATGACCGTGGCACCAGTCGCGCGGATCGTCGCCGGCTGGTCGTCGAACGGGCCGTGCGCCAGCAACACAGCGAACATGGGCATCGTGCCTTGCGCGTCGGGCTTCGGCGTCATCAACGCGTCGAGCGGCTGGCCGAGCAGCCCGTTCGCCTCGATCCCATGATGCGCTGCCTCAGCGCCGATTGCGGTCAGATGCAGCGTCGCGTCGGTCTCCCACGACCAATCGGCGTCGCGCAGCAACAGGTCGCGGTCGCGCCGCGCGGGATCGACCGGCGGCGTCCACGGCGCCTTTACGCGCCAGCCGCTGATCGCCAGCTTGACCCCCTCGTCGACCGGCTGCGCGCGGACCCATAATTCTACGTCGTCGGGACCGTCAGCGGCGAGAACGTGGCGCGACACGGTGATGCCGAGCCGCTGCGCGAGCCGGGCCAGCACCGCAACCTGGGGAACCGCGAAGGGCTGACCGATCGCGCCGCCAGCACGCGTGTTGAGTTCGTCGAGCGGAGCGCCCGCTTCGACCAGCCGCCCGTCGCGATCGACCAGAC
>JBDSED010000010.1:0-11927 GCA_039920225.1 Sphingomonas sp. | reverse complement strand
CGACGCTGCTGCTCGACGACCTCGATGCGCGGACGCTTGGCGCGCTGATCGCGTATCACGAGCATCGCGTGTTCGTGAACGGCGTGCTGCTCGGGATCAATTCGTTCGACCAGTTCGGGGTCGAGCTCGGCAAGGAAATGGCCAAGGCGGCGGGCAAGGGCGGCGCCGATTTCGACGTATCGACTAACGATTTGCTGAAACGGGCGTTCGGCTAACCTCTTTCCCCGTTCGGTCCCGGACTAGATCCGGGATTGTCGAAGCCCTGTCTTTCCTTCTACCGCCCAAGCAAGTGCAGCCCTTCGACAAGCTCAGGGCGAACGGAGACTAGAGATGGCAGACTACGACTACGACCTGTTCGTCATCGGTGCGGGATCGGGGGGCACGCGCGCGTCGCGGGTGGCGGCGGCGCACGGCGCGAAGGTGGCGGTGGCGGAGGAGTATCGCGTCGGCGGGACCTGCGTGATCCGCGGCTGCGTGCCCAAGAAGCTGCTCGTCTACGGTGCGCATTTCGCCGAGGATCTGATGGACGCGCGGCGTTTCGGCTGGGACGTGCCCGAGTTCACGTTCAACTGGAAGACGCTGACCGCGAACGTGTTCGAGGAGGTCGACCGGATCAACCAGGCCTACACCTCTACCTTAACCAGCCACAACGTCGAGATCATCAACGAACATGCCGAGCTGACCGGCCCGAACAGTCTGCGTCTCGCATCGGGCCGCGAGGTCACCGCCAAATACATCCTGATCGCGACCGGCGCGCGGCCGCACATCCCGACCTGTCCGGGGCACGAATACGGCATCACCTCGAACGAGGCGTTCCACCTCGACGACGTGCCCAAGCGCATCCTGATCGCGGGCGCGGGCTATATCGCCAACGAATTCGCCGGTATCTTCCACGAATTCGGCGCCAAGGTGACTTTGATCAACCGCACCGACGTGATCCTGCGCGGCTACGACGAGTCGGTGCGCGACCGGCTGCTGCAGATCAGCATGATGAAGGGCATCGATTTCCGCTTCAACGCGAAGTTCCAGGGGATCGAGAAGCAGGACGACGGCAGCCTCAAGGTATCGATGTCGAACCACGAGCCGATCGAAGTCGATTGCGTGATGTTCGCGACCGGGCGCGTGCCGAATACCGAAAATCTCGGGCTGGAGGCCGCCGGGGTCGAACTGACCGAAATGGGCGCGGTGAAAGTCGATGAGGACAGCCGCAGCAATGTGCCGAGCATCTACGCGGTCGGCGACGTCACCAACCGTGTCCAGCTGACGCCGGTCGCGATCCGCGAGGGTCAGGCGTTCGCCGACACCGTGTTCGGCGACAAGCCGACCCGCGTCGATTATCACTGCATCCCGGCCGCGGTGTTCAGCCACCCGCAAATGGCCGGGGTCGGCATGACCGAGAGCCAGGCGAAGATGAAGCATGGATCGGTCAAGGTCTATATGAGCGACTTCCGCCCGATGAAGAACGTGCTCGCCAACCGCAACGAGCGCGCGCTCTACAAGATGATCTGCGACGGCGAGACGGGCAAAATCCTCGGCATCCACATGATCGGGCCCGAGGCGGCTGAAATATTGCAGGCCGCCGCGGTCGCGGTGAAAGCCGGGCTGACCAAGGACGATTTCGACGCGACGGTGGCGCTGCACCCGACGATGGCGGAAGAGTTGGTGCTGATGAAGTAGCTCGACTCGTCACGTCGGACGGCGTGACGCGATCGGCGTTAGGACAATATCGGCGCCCGCGCGACCCGGCCCGCAGCGGCGCGACGGATGAGGCTGACGAGCCTCTTGGCGTCGCTCAGGATTCGCCGTTTGTCGAAAAACCCGACGGCGCCGCGCCCGAGCGATTCGTCCGCCGCTTCGGTATGGCTCGACAGCATGACGACGTGCGTCTGGCCGTCGGCGACCAAGCGGTCGAGCAACGCGAGTCCGTCGACGCCTGGCATCGCGATATCCACCGTGACGACCGAGGGACGAAAATCGTCGACCATCTGCTCGGCTTCTCGCGCGCTCGACGCGATGCCGACGACCTTGATCCCGGCTTCGCGCGCGAACACCGTTTCGAGCATCGCACGGATCGTCAGCGAATCATCGACGACGAGAATACGGATCGGCGCAGGCATCTTCTCTCCCGGCGCAAATACACGCGCCACGACGCACCTTTTCGGCGCAATTGATTGAGAAGATATGACTTTTGGAAACGCCGTGTCGTTTTTGTCCAATCGTTCTAGGCTAACGGCACCCCGGAAATCGTGATCCGGTGCATCAGCCGCCGGTGGCCGTGATAGTCGTTCATCGCGCAGTGCCAGGTCGACCGGTTGTCCCACACCGCCAGACTCCCCGGCGACCATTGCAGGCGGCACTGGAATTCGGGGCGCATCGCGACCGAATAGAGATACGCGAGCAGCGGCATGCTTTCCTCGCGCGTCCAGCCTTCGAAGTGCAAGGTGAAGGCCGGGTTGACGTAGAGGATCTTGCGGCCCGTCACCGGGTGGCGGATCACCGCAGGGTGGACCGCATTCGCGCTGATGTCGTGCCCTTTGAGATCGGCGCCCTGATCGGTCTTCGCATAGACGCCGTCCTCACCATAGATGTGGTCGGCCGAATGGACCGCGCGCAAGGTCTCGAGCGTCGCCTTCAGCCCGTCGGACAGTGAATCGTACGCCGCGCCGAGGCTCGAAAACAGCGTGTCGCCGCCGCTCGGCGGAGTCTCGCGCGCGAGCAGGATCGATCCCATGGCGGGCACCTGGTCGTAGCTGTGATCGGTGTGCCAGCCGCCGCCGATATTGGTGGTCTGCGCTTCCGCCTTGCGGACTTCGGCGATCTCGGGATGGCCGCCGTTCGCCGGGAAATAATTGTTGATGTCGATTGCGCCCCAGCGTCGCGCAAAGGCGATGTGATCTTCCGACGTCAATTCCTGGTCGCGGACGAACAGCACGCCGCGGTCGAACACGGCGGCCTTGAGCGCGTCGATCCCGGCATCGTCGAGCGTCTTGAGATCCACGCCCGACGCTTCGGCGCCGCAGTGATCGGCGATCGGCTGAATGTGCATTTGCCCTCTCCTTTTCTGCGGCGACGATAGCGAGTCGCTTGCGGACCGAATGCTACGATCGTAGCATTTGCCGAATGGACGTGATGACCGCCCTGAAGCGCGGACGATGGTTCGCCGGGCTCGATCAGACGCTGGCCGAAGCGCTGGTGGCCGCGGGGCGTGTGTGCGCGTTAGACGAGGGGCAGTGGATCTACAGCGAAGGCGACGAGGAGCCCGGCCTCTGCCTGGTGATCGACGGCGTCCTGCGGCTGGAGGCGAGCGCGGGGCGCGACCGCGGTGTCATGCTCGCGTTGGTCGGACCGGGCCAGGCGATCGGCCAGTCGCGGCGGCTCGGCGGCGGGCGGCGGATCGTGACGGCGCGAGCGCAGCGCGCGAGCCATGTCCTGCTTGTCCCCGACGTCGCGCTGCCGCGGATCGCCGATCGTGCGCCAGGCGCGTGGGCGGCGGTGATCGCGTTGCTCTACGAGCAGCTCGACGCGGCGGTCCACGCCGCCGCGCTCAACCTGTGCCTGACCCCGCGCCAGCGCATCGCGGCGCGGCTGGCGCAGCTCTGCGATGCCGAAGGCGTGGTCGCTGCGACTCAGGCCGACGTCGCCGAGATGTGCGGGCTCAGCCGCAAGTCGGCGAGCGGGCATATCCTCGCGCTGGCGGAACGTGGGTGGGTGGTCCCGCTATACCGCTCGGTGCTCGTTACCAACCCAGCCGCGCTGCGATCGTTCGCGGGAATCTAGGGCTCGATCACGATCTTGCCGACCATCCGGCTGTCGCGCATCGCCTCGAACGCGGCGCGCCACTCGGCCAGCGGGTAGCGCGAATCGACGCGCGGGCGGATCCTGCCCTCGGCCGCCAGCGTCCAGATCGCGTCCTGGTTCTCGCGGCCCTTGGCCGGGAACTGTCGGCCATATTCGCCGGCGCGGACGCCGATGACGGAGAAGCCCTTGATCAGCGGAATGTTGGTCGCGACGCTCGCGATCCGCCCCGAGGTGAAGCCAACGACCAGCAATCGCCCGCCGAACGCGATGCAGCGCGTGCTCTCGTCGAACACGCCGCCGCCGACCGGGTCGTAGATCACGTCCGCGCCGCCACCGGTCAGCTCCTTGACGGTTTCGCGGAACCCGGGCGCGATGATCGTCGCTGCGGGGGCGTATTCGTCTGAGACCACCACCAGCTTTTCGCCCGAGCGTGAGGTCGCGATCACGCGGCACCCCAGCGCCTTGGCGAGGTCGACCGCGGCCAGCCCGATGCCGCCCGTCGCGCCGTGGACGAGTACCCATTCGCCGGGTTGCACGTTGGCTAAGCGCACCAACGAAACATAGGCGGTGTTATAGGCGGCCCCGACGCTCGCGGCGTGCGCGAAATCCATGTTGGCGGGTTTGGCGCGAACGCTCCGCGCGTCGGCCGCGACGAGTTCCGCGAACCCGCCCAGCCGGGTCCCGGCGACCACCGGATCGCCAACCGCAAAGCCGCTGTCCGGGTCTGCTTCGACCACCTCGCCCGCGACTTCCATCCCGGGCACGAACGGCAGGTCGGGCTTGAGCTGATACTTGCCCTCGGTCATCAGCAGATCGGGGAAGTTGAGCGACGCCGCGCGAACGCGGATGAGCACCTGGCCCGGGGCGCGCACTGGGTCGGGAAGGTCGGTCAGCGCGCAACCGGCGAAGTCGGGTGCCAGCGAGGAAATGACGAGCGCTTTCACGACCGCACCCTAGCCCAGGTCGCGCCGTCAGACGAGCCGGGCAAGCCGGCTCGCCGGCCGCCGCGACGAGTCCCGGATTTGCTCGCGCAAATCCGGGCTGTCCGCATCACCAAATATGCACCCGCTTTTCGGGCGGCAGATACAGCGCGTCGGTCGGCTGGATGTTGAACGCCTTGTACCAAGCATCGACGTTACGGACGATGCCGTTGGTGCGATACTTGGCCGGCGAGTGCGGATCGGTCAGCAACAATTGCCGCGCCAGCCCCTCGCGGCGCTTCTGCTGCCACGCCTGGGCAAAAGCGAGGAAGAAGCGCTGATCGCCGGTCAGCCCGTCGATCACCTTCGCCTTGCCATGCTTCAGCTGATACTTCTGATACGCGGTATAGGCCGCCTCGATCCCGCCGAGATCGCCGATATTCTCGCCCATCGTCAGCTTGCCGTTGACCTTGGTGCCGGGAATCGGCTCGTAGGCGTCATATTGCGCACCCAGCGCGGCGGTGCGTTCGGTGAACGATTTCTTCGACGCGTCCGACCACCAATTCTCGAACTTGCCGGTCGGGCCGAACTGGCTGCCCTCATCGTCGAACCCGTGACCCATTTCGTGCCCGATGATCGCGCCGATCGCGCCGTAATTGACCGCGGGGTCGGCGTTGGGATCGAAATATGGCGGCTGCAGGATGGCGGCCGGGAAGGTGATCTGGTTGGCGAGCGGACTGTAATAGGCGTTCACCGTCTGCGGCGTCAGCGACCACAAAGTGCGATCGACGGGCTTGGGAAAGCGCTGAAGGTCGAGCCGGTGCCGAAACTCGTCCGCCCGCATCATGTTGCCAAGCAGGTCGCCGCGATCGACCTTGAAGGTCGAGTAATCGATGTAGTTGACCGGATAGCCGATTCGCGGCTCGAACGCCGCCAGCTTGACCAGCGCCGCCTTGCGCGTCGCGTCATCCATCCAGGCGGCGTTGCTGATGCGATCCTTGTACGCAGCGCGCAGATTCTCGATCAGCTCGCCCATCTTGGCCTGGCTCGTCGCCGGGTAATATTTGTCGACGTAGAGCTTGCCGACCGCTTCCCCGAGCGCGCCGTTGGTCAGCTGCACGCCGCGCTTCCAACGGTCGCGCTTCACTTCGACGCCCGACAGCGTCTTCGAATAGAAAGCGAACTGCGCATCGTCGAACGCCTTGGGCAAGAAGGTCGCGTGGTCGCTGACGAAGTGGAAGGCGAGATAGTCCTTCCACGTCTGCAGCGGCGTCGCGGCCATGATCTTGCCCATGGCGGTCAACGCGGTGTTGTTCATCATCAGCGCTTGCGGCGAGGAATCGAGTCCCGCGGTCCTGAGCATCAGCGCCCAGTCGACCTCGGGGGCCTTCGCCTTCAGCCCGGCAAGCGTCTGGGGGTCGTTGAGCTTGGCGACGTCGCGACTCTGTTCGGGCGACCATTGGTCCTTGGCCATCGCCGTTTCGAGCGCGAAGATCGCATCGGCCTTGGCCGCGGCGTCGGGGATGCCGGCCAATTCCTGCATTTGCTTGATGTACGCCTTGTACGCAGCCCGGAAGCCGTCGTATTTTTCGCCTTTGAGCAAGTAATAGTCGCGCGGCATGCCGAGCCCGGCCTGGCCGACCACGGCGGTGTAACGAGTCGGGTCGCTGAAGCTCGGGATCGTCCCGACCTCGATCGGCGTGGCATAGCCGGTGGTCGCGAACAGGGTCTGCAGCCCGGTCAGGTCGTTCACCGCGGCGATGCGGTCGAGATACGGCTTCAAGGGCGCGGCACCCTTCGCCTCGATCCCCGCCTCGTCCATCCAGCTCGCGTAGAAGTCGCCCACCTGTTTGCCGCTCGCGCCATAGACCGACGGATTGGCCGCCATGTCGTCGAGAATCTTGCGGACGTTCGCCTCGGCTTCGTCGGTCAGCATTTGGCCATAGCCGATCGATCCCTTTTCGGCGGGGATATCGGTGCGCTTCGCCCAACTGCCATTGGCATAGGTCCAGAAGTCGTCGCCCGGCTTTACCGTCGGATCCTGTGCGGTGAGATCGACGCCGAACGCGCCGTAGCGCGCCTTGGTGACTTGCGCGATCGTCGGAATGGCAATCGCCAGCGCCGCGACGCCCAGCATCGCCCGCACCAAAACCCTGGTCTTCATCGAGAATATCTCCGCCCGCTCGAGTGTATTACGCCGCTATACCGGCGCGGTATCGCGCACGCAATCGGTCGCGAATCAACTTCGCCGGTTCGCCACCAGGTCGTCCACCACCGCCGGATCGGCCAGCGTGCTGGTATCGCCCAGGCTCGACACGTCGCCCTCGGCGATCTTTCGCAGGATGCGGCGCATGATCTTGCCGCTGCGCGTCTTGGGCAGGCCCGGCGCGAACTGGATCGCGTCGGGCGCGGCGATCGGACCAATCTCCTTGCGGACCCAATGGACCAGTTCGCCATGGAGTTCCGCGGTCGCGATCTCGTCGGCGTTGAGCGTGACATAGGCGTAGATGCCCTGTCCCTTGATGTCGTGCGGAAAGCCGACCACCGCGGCCTCGGCGACCTTCGGATGGAGCACCAGCGCGCTTTCGACTTCGGCGGTGCCCATGCGGTGCCCCGACACGTTGATCACGTCGTCGACGCGGCCGGTGATCCAGTAATAGCCGTCTTCGTCGCGCCGACACCCGTCGCCGGTGAAATACTTGCCCGGATAGGTCGTGAAATAGGTCTGGAAGAAGCGGTCGTGATCGCCCCACACGCTGCGCATCTGCCCCGGCCAACTCCGCGCGATGACGAGATTGCCCTCGCACGCACCGTTCTGGATGACGCCCTCGCTATCGACGATCTGCGGGTCGACGCCGGGGAAGGGGAAGGTCGCGCTGCCGGGCTTGAGGTCGGTCGCGCCCGGCAAGGGCGTGATCATGTGCCCGCCCGTTTCGGTCTGCCACCAGGTGTCGACGATCGGGCAGCGGCGCTCGCCGACCACGTCGTGATACCAGCGCCACGCCTCCGGGTTGATCGGCTCGCCGACGGTACCGAGCAGTTTGAGCGTCGATCGGCTGGTGCGGGTGACGAAGTCGTCGCCCTCCCTCATCAGCGCGCGCAGCGCGGTCGGCGCGGTGTAGAGGATTTCGACGCCGTGGCGGTCGCACACTTGCCAGATGCGGCTGGGGTCGGGCCAGTTGGGCACGCCTTCGAACATCAGCGTCGTGCCGCCGTTCGAGAGCGGGCCGTAGAGGATGTAGCTGTGCCCGGTGACCCAGCCGATATCGGCGGCGCACCAGTAGATCTGGCCGGGGCGGTAATCGAAGGTCAGCTCGTGGCTGAGGCTGACCCAGACGAGATACCCGCCGGTGGTGTGGAGCACGCCCTTGGGCTTCCCGGTGGATCCACTGGTGTAGAGGATGAACAGCGGGTCTTCGGCCGACATCGGTTCGGGCCGGCAGTCGGGCTCGGCCCCCGCGACGAGTTCGTGGTACCAATGGTCGCCGTCGGCCATCGTCACGTCGCCGCCGGTCGCCTTGACGACGATGACGGTGTCGAGCCCCGGCGCGAGCTTGCGCGCGGCATCGACATTGGCCTTGAGCGGCACCTTCTTGCCGCCGCGCCGGCCTTCGTCGGCGGTGATGACGACGCTTGACCCGCAATCCTCGATCCGCCCCGCCAGCGCTTCGGGGGAGAAGCCGCCGAACACCACCGAATGGATCGCGCCGACGCGGGCGCAGGCGAGCAGCGCCACCGCAGCCTCGGGGATCATCGGCAAATAGATCGTGACGCGGTCGCCCTTCTCGACGCCGCGATCCTTCAGTGCGTTGGCGAATTTGCACACCTCGGCGTGGAGCTGACGATAGGTGATCCGCCGCGGCTGTTCGGCGGGATCGTCGGGTTCCCAGATTATCGCTACCTTGTCGCCGCTCGCCGCAAGGTGCCGGTCGAGGCAATTGGCCGCGACGTTGAGTTTGCCGTCGGCGAACCACGTGATGTGGAAATCGGCCTTGTCGAACGACCAGTCGCCGGCGATTTCGGGCCGCTTTATCCAGTCGAGCCGCCGCGCCTGTTCGAGCCAGAAGCTGCCGGGATCGGCGAGGCTGCGGCCGTAGAGTTTTTCGTATCCGGCGCGATTGACCTTGGCGCGCTTCGCCCATTCGGGCGGCACCGGATAGACGCTCTGGTCGGACATGCTGCACTCCCCTCGACGAAAACGATGATGGCGGGTGATGCGGGCGCTTGGCAAGCGGCGTCGGTGCGGGCAGCATGGCGGCGAAGGGGGACGAGCATGACCGAGGCGACCACCGACCAGCCGATGCACCACGGCGCGCCGGCGCATGCGCTGGAACGGCTGGTGTTCTTTTCCGACGCTGTGTTCGCGATCTCGATTACGCTGCTGGTGATCGAGCTGAAATTCCCGCACTTGCCGCGCAACGCCAGCGACCGCGACTTCCTGCAAGCGCTCGCCCAGATGATGCCGCAGTTCACCGGCTTCCTCATCTCGTTCTTCGTCGTCGGGGCGTTCTGGGGCGGGCATCATCGCGCATTCGCTTGCGCGCGGTACTGGTCGCCCAAGCTGATGATGCCGAACCTGATCCTGCTCTGCACGGTCGCGGGGATGCCGTTCTTTACCGCCTTGGTCAGCGATTATTACGGCAAGCTGGTCCCCTCGGCCGCGTATTGCGCTTGGCTGTTCCTCGTCGCGATCTGCAATCTGTGGAACAACAGCATGGCGGTCGCGCCACCGGTCGCTGCCGAGGACCTCGACCCCGAATATGCCGCGATGATCCGGCGGCGCGGCTGGGCGGTGTTGCTCGGCACGACCACCGCGCTGGTACTGTGCTTCGTCAACCCGTGGCTGGGCCAACCGGGGCTGATGTCGATGCCGGTGTGGCGCAGGGTGCTCGACGCGCTGCACCGGCGCGGGGTGATCCAGAAGGTCTAGGCTTGCGCCAGCCGGTCGATCCAGGCGGTCACCGCCGGTTTGGCCTGACGCAGGCTCGAACCGGCGATGACCAGGACAACCATGCCGACAAAGCCGAACGCGACGGCAAAGATCACCGCAAAGACAGCACCGGCGAGCAACGCGAGCGCTGCGAACCCCAGTTGCGGCTCGGCCTTTTGGGATAGCGGGATGGTACGCGGGCCCTTGACGTCGAACCAGCGCGCGGTGGTCCATTGCAGCCGCCCGTCGGCGTCGCGCCGGTCGCTGCACACGGTCGTCGCGACATTGCGCAGCACGCCGGGCGGCGTGGCGATCGGGGATTGCGCGAGGGCTCGCCGGGGCGGCGAGGGGGCTTCGAGCGTCGCGCTGTTTCCTTCCTCCGCATCCCGGTGAAGGCGGGAATCCAGGGTCAAGGGCGACATTGCTAGTGACTCTGAATCCCCGCTTTCGCGGGGATACGGCTCTGTCACCAAGGTTTCCCCGTCCTCCCCAAGCAAATCCCGCGCGGTCGGCGGGGTGCCGCCTACCACCGAATCGACGACAACAAGCCGCCCGCTACGCTCGACCACGCGATAGCGCGATGGCGGGGCGTCCATCTCAGCCGAACCGCTGCTTCAGGTCGAGCATCGCCAGCGCCGCCTTGGCCGCACCCCCGCCCTTGTCGGCCTGCTTGGGGTCGGCGCGGTAGATCGCCTGCGCTTCGTCCTCGGTCGTCAGGATGCCATTGCCGATCGCGATGCCGTCCATCGTCAACGCCATGATCCCGCGCGCGCTTTCGTTCGCCACGATCTCGAAATGATAGGTCTCGCCGCGGATCACCACGCCCAAGGCGACGAACGCGTCATAACGCCCGGTCTCCACCGCCAGCGCGATCGCGCCGGGGGCTTCGAGTGCGCCGGGGACGGTCACGGTTTCGTGGCGATGTCCCGCCGCCTCTATCGCCGCGCGCGCACCCGCCAGCAGCATATCGTTGAGATGGTCGTAGAACCGCGCCTCGACGATCAGCACGCGCGCCATCAGTTGGCGCCTGCGGTGATCGCGCGCTCGCCGACGATCGACAGGCCGTAACCGTCGAGCGCGACCAGCGTGTGATGCGTGTTGGTCAGCAGAATCATGTCCTCGACGCCCAATTCGGTCAGGATCTGCGCGCCGACGCCGTAATCGCGGATCTCGTCGCCCGGCGGTCCGCCCGCCTTGCGTTCGAGCGCCTGGCTGAACCCGCCCGCGCCGCTCGGCGACAGCAGCACGACGACGCCCGATCCCGCTTCGCCGATCAATTCCATCGACCGCGCGAGCAGGCTGCCGCGCGCCCCTTCCTCACCGAACATGTCGGTGAAGACGTTCATCGCGTGCATCCGCACCAGGGTCGGCTTGTCGGGGTCGATGCGGCCCTTGATCAGTGCGATCTGCTCGGTGCCGGTCGCCTTGTTATAGTAAGTCCGTGCGGTCCAGTCGCCGCCCCAGCGGCTGGCGAACTTCGCCTCGGCGCGGCGCTCGACGAGGTGGTCGTGCTGGCGGCGATAGGCGATCAGGTCGCGGATCGTGCCGATCTTGAGCCGGTGCGTGTCGGCGAAGGCGATCAGATCGTCCATCCGCGCCATCGTGCCGTCGTCCTTCATGATCTCGCAGATCACGCCGGAGGGGTTGAGCCCGGCGAGCCGCGACACGTCGACCGCCGCTTCGGTATGCCCCGCACGGACCAGCACCCCCCCGTCGCGCGCGACCAGCGGGAAGACGTGGCCGGGGGTGACGATGTCCTGACGATGCTTCGACGCGTCGATCGCGACCGACACGGTGCGCGCGCGGTCGTGCGCCGAGATGCCGGTGGTGACGCCCTCGCGCGCCTCGATCGAGACGGTGAAGGCGGTCTCGTGGCGCGTGCCGTTGTGACGGCTCATCAGGTCGAGGCCGAGGCTGTCGATGCGGTCCTTGGTCATCGCAAGGCATATGAGGCCGCGGCCGTGTTTGGCCATGAAGTTGATCGCGTCGGGGGTCGCCATCTGCGCGGGGACGATCAGGTCGCCTTCGTTCTCACGATCCTCGTCGTCGACCAGGATGAACATGCGGCCGTTGCGCGCTTCTTCGATGATCTCCTCGATCGGCACGAGCGCGGGGCGCTTTTCGCGCAAGGTCAGATAGCTTTCGAGCTTCCTGAGCGTGTCGGCGGTCGGGTTCCATTCCTGCTCGTCGAGGCTGCGCAGCGAATTGGCGTGGAGCCCGGCGGCGCGGGCAAGCCCGGAGCGGGAAATCCCGCCCGAGGCGACGAGATCGCGGACGCG
>JBDSED010000009.1:0-4049 GCA_039920225.1 Sphingomonas sp. | reverse complement strand
CAGCATCTGCGGCACGCCCCCTCCGTCAGCGCTTCGCGCTGCCACCTCCCCGTAAACGGGGAGGATTTATGAGCGGCCCGCTCCACGTCGTCGTCCTGATGGGCGGCTGGTCGGCCGAACGCGAGGTATCGCTGATGTCGGGCAACGGCATCGTCGAGGCGCTGGAGTCGCTCGGGCATCGCGTTACCGCGATCGACATGGAACGCGACGTCGCCGCGAAACTCGCCGCCGCCAAGCCCGACGTCGTGTTCAATGCTCTCCACGGCACACCCGGCGAGGACGGCAGCGTGCAGGGCATGCTCGACCTGATGGGGCTGAAATACACCCATTCCGGCCTCGTCACGTCGGTGATCGCGATCGACAAGGTGCTGACCAAGCAGTCGCTCGTGCCGCACGGCATCCCGATGCCCGGCGGGCGGATCGTCAAGTCGGCGGAGGTGTTCGAGGGCGACCCGCTCAAACGGCCCTATGTGCTCAAGCCCGTCAACGAAGGGTCGTCGGTCGGCGTCGCGATCGTCACCGACGAGGGCAATTACGGCCAGCCGATCGGCCGCGACGTCGCGGGGCCGTGGCAGGATTTCGACGAATTGCTCGCCGAGCCCTATGTCCGCGGCCGTGAACTGACGACCGCGATCCTCGGCGGCAAGGCGCTTGGCGTGACCGAGCTCAAGCCCAAATCGGGCTGGTACGATTACGACGCCAAATATACCGACGGGATGACCGAGCACGTCTTCCCCGCGCAGATTCCCGATCACATCGCCGAAGCGTGCAAGCGCATCGCGCTCGAGGCGCATCGGCTGCTTGGCTGCAAGGGCGCATCGCGGTCGGACTTCCGCTGGGACGACGAGCGCGGCGAGGACGGGCTGTTCCTGCTCGAGGTCAACACTCAGCCTGGGATGACTCCGCTTAGCCTCGTGCCCGAACAGGCCAGGCGTCTCGGCATTTCTTATCCCGAGCTCGTCCAGATGATCGTCGATGAGGCGCTGGCATGAGCAAGCGCCCCACCGTTCGCGGCCGGCCGACCAAGCGCAGAAAGCCGTCGATCCTCGACCGCATTCTCGCGCGCATCCCGCTCAGCCACGTCGCGCTGCGCCGGATCGCAACCTGGACGATCGTGTTGGGCGCGCTTGGCGGGATTTACGTCGCGGGCGCGGTCACCGGCGCAAACGCCAGTATCGGCACCGCGCTGGCCGAGCAGGTCGGCAAGGCAGGATTTCGCGTTGACGAGATCCAGCCGGTCGGCGTCGAGCGGATGGACGTCATGACGGTCTACGCGGTGGCGGCGGACCAGAAGTCGCTCGCCATGCCGCTGGTCGATCTCGATCTCGTGCGCAACAGGCTGCTGGAATATGGTTGGGTCAAGGACGCCCAGGTATCTCGGCGCTTGCCCAATATCCTGTTGATCCGCATCATCGAACGCACCCCGGCCGCCGTCTGGCAGGATCGCGGGCAACTCAATCTGATCGACGCCGAGGGGCATTATCTGGAACCCGTGTCACGCGACGCGATGCCCGATTTGCCGCTGGTGATCGGCCCCGGCGCCGACCGGCAGGAGCCCGCCTTTCAGACGCTGATGGTTGCCGCGCCCGCGCTCAAACCGAAGGTGCGCGCCGCGACCTGGGTCGGCAACCGGCGCTGGGACTTGCTGTTCGACACCGGCGAGACGCTGTCGCTACCCGAGGGCGAGGACGAAGCGGCCAAGGCGCTCAGATTGTTTGCCGAGAAGGATGGCACGAGCAAATTGCTTGGCAGCGGCTATGTGAAGTTCGACCTGCGCGATCCGACGCGGATGGTGGTGCGCAAGGGCAATCAGGGCATGCCCACGCCCAAGCCGACCGCGACGGCGAAACCGACGACGACCAAATCCGACCGCGCGCCGACGCGGGATCAAGTGTAAGGGGGAGTATATGGCCAAGGCTGCACCGGAAGGACTGATTACCGCGCTCGATATCGGGACGTCTAAGGTATCGGCGATGATTGCGCAGAAGGGCGACGGGGGCGAGTTGATCGTGCTCGGCACCGGCCAGCGCGAGAGCCGCGGGGTCAAGCGCGGCTGCATCGCCGACCTGGGCGCGACCGAGGTCGCGGTGCGCGAAGCGGTCGAGCAGGCCGAGCGGATTGCGCAGACCAATATCGAGAACGTCTGGGTCGGGTTTTCGGCGGGCGGCCTGGTGAGCGACGTGGCGTCGATCGAGTTCGAGCTTGGCGGGCATCGCATCGAGCAGTCGGATATCGACGCATTGCTGCGCGCCGGCCGCGAGTCGATCGATCCCGCTGGGCGGATGGTCTTGCACGCGCAGCCGGCGCTCTACACCCTCGACGGGATTACCGGGGTAAAGAACCCGCTCGGCCTCCACGCCGATCGCTTGGGCGTCCACATCCACGTCGTCGCCGCCGACGGATCCCCTGTGCGCAACATCGGGCTGTGCGTCGCCAAATCGCACCTCGAAGTGAAATCGATCATCGCCGCCCCGGTCGCGACGGGGCTTGCCTGCCTCAGCGCGGAGGAGCGCGAGTTAGGCACTGCGTTGGTCGAGATGGGCGCCGGCATCACCAACGTGTCGCTGTTCGCTGGCGGCATGCTCGTCGGGCTGACCACGATTCAGATGGGCGCGGCCGACATCACCGACGATATCGCCTCGACCTTCGGCGCCAGCCGCAGTCAGGCTGAGCGGATCAAATGCTTCCACGGCTGTGCCAACGCGACGCCGCGTGATAATCACGAGGTGATCGAAATCACGCCGTTGTCCGATGAAGGGGCCAGCGAGGGCCCGCGTATCACCAAGGCGCAACTGATCGCGGTGATCCGCCAGCGCCTCGAATTGCTCATGGGCGAGATCGGCAAGGCGCTGACCGCGATGAAGTTCGACGGCAACATCGGGCGCCAGGTCGTGCTGACCGGCGGCGGCGCGGAGCTGAAGGGCATCGCGGACTACGCGCAATCCGCGCTTGGCCGGTCGGTGCGTGTCGGCCGCCCGCGCGGGCTCGCCGGACTCCCCGACGCGCATTCGGGACCGGCGTTCGCGACGCTGGCCGGACTGATCCACCACGCGGCGACGGACCCTATCGATTTGCGGGCGTTGGCGACGGGCGAACATCAGGTCGTGCACAAGCCGTCACCTTTTTCGATGGTCCGACGTTTGATCAGGACGGCTCGGGCGAATTATTAACAAAATAAGTAACCCAACCCCTAATTGTAGTGGATACTAGGGGGGGGATGGTGCAAGAAGTTGTGGGCATAGGTGTTTCCCGCTTCTTTCGGAAACATGGACGGAGACAGGTATCATGGTCGAATTTCTTCCCCCCGAAGTGGACGAGCTGACTCCGCGAATCGCGGTGATCGGCGTGGGCGGCGCGGGCGGCAACGCGATCGCGAACATGATGAAGAACGACGTCCAGGGCGTCGATTTCCTGGTCGCCAACACCGACGCGCAAGCGCTCAGGCAGTCGGGCGCGAGCCAGAAGATACAGCTCGGCGCCAAGATCACGCAGGGCCTCGGCGCGGGCAGCCGCCCCGAAATCGGGCGTGCGGCCGCCGAAGAAACGATCGAAGCCGTCGCCAAGGTTCTCGAGGGCGCACACATGTGCTTCATCGCGGCGGGCATGGGCGGGGGCACCGGCACCGGTGCAGCTCCGGTTATCGCCAAGACCGCGCGCGACATGGGCATCCTGACCGTCGGCGTCGTCACCAAACCGGTCGCGTTCGAGGGCAACCGCCGCGCCAAGGCCGCCGATGCCGGAATCGACGAGCTTCAGAAGTATGTCGATACGCTGATCGTCATTCCCAACCAGAATCTGTTCCTGGTCGCCAACGCCAACACGACGTTCAAGCAAGCGTTCGAAATGGCCGACGAAGTGCTGCAGCAGGGCGTGCGCGGCATCACCGACCTGATGGTCATGCCGGGCCTGATCAACCTCGACTTCGCCGACGTCCGTTCGGTGATGCAGGAAATGGGCAAGGCGATGATGGGCACTGGCGAGGCCGAGGGCGACAACCGCGCCATCGAAGCCGCGTCGAAGGCGATCGCCAACCCGCTGCTCGACGGCGT
>JBDSED010000008.1:0-9641 GCA_039920225.1 Sphingomonas sp. | reverse complement strand
TAATGGCGTAAGCGTAGCGCAACTTGGTCTTCCTCTTCGTCTCGACGAAACCCCGGTCTGGCCGGCTATGTGGCGGGTCTAGGCTGAACGGCGATTGAATATGAACGAATTGCAAGGAACGCGATTGGTCAACCCGCCACGCGATCAACCGATCATTTTCCCCCGCCGACGAACTGCTTCAGATACGAATTGTCCGGCGTCAGGATCAGGTTGGTATCGCCCTTCGGCTGGTCTTTGGTGCTGGGGGCAAACGTCTGACGATACGACTGCATCGCGCGGTAGAAATCGTAGAACACCGGGTCCTTGTTGAACGCCTCGGCATAGATCTGCGCGGCCAGCGCCTGGGCATCTGCGCGGATGATGGCGGCATTCTTTTGGCCTTGCGAGCGGATGACCTGCGCTTGCTGGAACCGCGCGTTACGCATGCGCGCAATCGCAGAGTCCAAAGGCGTGCCGGCCGGCAAGTCGGCATGCTTGATGCGGACGTCGATGATCTCGACGCCATAGGGCGCTGCGACCTGTTGCAGCCGCGACTGGATGCTATCCATCACCTTGCGGCGTTCGGGGCTGAGCAGGTCGGCGAACGTGTTGCTGCTCAATTCGTTGCGCACTGCCGACCCGAACAATTGTTCGAGCGCGGTCGTCACACGCTCCTCGGCACCGGACGACAGTCCAACCGCTTGAAGCGCGCGCATCGGATCGACGATGCGGAACCGCGCATAGGCATCCACATCCAGCGGCCGCTGGTCGGTCGACAGCACCGACAGGTTGTTGAGATCGACGTCGAGGACGCGCTTGTCGAGCCACACGATGCGATCGATGAATGGAACGCGCGCAATGATGCCGGCGCCGGTTTGACCCAGCTTTTCGCCATTGTGATAGGCATTCACTTTCACCAGCGGCTTTTCGAGCCGCACGATTACCGCCTGACGCGTTTCGGGCACGATCGCGACGGTGCTGGCCAATAGGATCAACAACAACAGCGCGACGACGCCGAGTGTGATCGGGTTGCGAAGCCAATTGGACATCATTGGCCTCCCTGTGGAGCGCTGGGCAGGGGCCTGCCCGGCGGGATCGGCAGGTAAGGTGCAACGCCGCGCGGCTCGATGATCGTCTTGTTGGTCTGCCCCAAGACCTGTTCCATGGTTTCGTAATACATGCGGCGGCGCGTCACGTCGGGCGCGAGCTTGTATTGCGCATAGACGCGGTCGAATGATCCGGCCTCACCCTCTGCCCCCGCGAGAAGCTGCTGCGCCCAGGCGCGAGCGGCGTTGACGCTGTTGGCGGCCTCTTGCTGCGCGACGGATACGTCCTTGAACGCATCCATCGCCGCCGCCGGCGCCGACGCGTTGTTGAGCGAAACGCCGACGATCACGATGCCGGCCTGATACTCGTCGAGCACCTTTTGCATCGAATTCTTCACCTGCGTTTCGATGTCGGCCTTGCCGTTGCCGATGACCTTGTCGAGTGACGTGGTAGCGACGGCGGCGCGGACCGCGCTCTCAGCCGCCGCCTTCACGGTGTCGTCAGGGCCCTTGAGTTCGAATATATATTGCTGCGGATCGGCAATGCGCCAACGAACTGTATAGCCGAGATCGACCAGATACTGGTCCTCGGTCAGCACCAGGTTGGAACCCTCGTTCTCGGGGAATTGGAAGGATCGGATCTGATCGATGTTCACCACCTGCACCGAAGAGATCGGCGCGGGCAGTGTAGCGTTCCAGCCGGGCGACAGCGTGCCCGAATATTTGCCGAAATACGTCACGACGCCGCGTTCCTGCGGGCCGATCACGTGAAAGCTGGTCAGCGCGATCCAGGCGATCAGCACGATGCCGGCACCGCCCAACCACATATTGCGCGACCCGGCGCCACCGGGCAGCTTGAACCCGCCGCCAATGCCGCCGTTTCCACTACCGCCGCCGCCGCCGGATCGGGCGCGCTTCAGCAGATCGTCGAGCGAGGACACGCGGCCTGATCGCGGCCGTCCGCCGGGCGGCTGCGCCCAGGGATTGCGCGGGCCCGCCGCATCGTCATCTGGGACGCCGCCCTCGTCTTTAGAATCACCGGCGTCGTCGCCACTACCGCCGCCGCCCCAGGGGCTTTTCGGCTTGACCATGAATAGGGGGAGTTGGCGCCACCAGGCACGTGCGGTCGTCATACATACCCTTATAGGTGTCTTGCCGCGGAAAAACAGTGGCAAGCGGCGATGACGCGCCTATCTGGCCTGCGATGGACATCGAGACAGGGCTGGCGGCGAGGATCGCCGCGGTGGCAGGCGGGCGCGCGACGGCAAAACTGGATGGCGCGCGGGCGAGCGTGATCCTCGACGTGACCGGATTTGATACAAATGAGCGCGAGGCGATGGAGGCGGCGGTGCGCGTGGCCGCGCTGACCGAGCCGGGGATCGCGGAGGTACGAATCGCGATGACCAGCGAGCGCGTCGGCCGGCGCTTGATCGCGGTGGCGAGCGGCAAGGGCGGGGTCGGCAAGTCCACCGTCGCCGCCAATCTGGCGGTGGCGTTGGCCCGGAGCGGACGCAAAATCGGGCTGGTCGATGCCGATATATACGGTCCGTCGCAGCCTACCTTGATGGGGGTCGAAGGCTCGAAGCCCGAGGCGCGCGACAAGACGATGATCCCGGTCGCAACGCCCTATGGCGTGCCGATGCTGTCGATGGGCCAGCTGGTCGCGCCCGGCCAGGCGATCGCGTGGCGCGGGCCGATGGCGGCGAGCGCGTTGGGGCAGCTGATCGAGGGCGATTGGGGCGCCGCCGATACGCTTGTGGTCGATATGCCGCCGGGCACCGGCGACGTGCAGCTGACGATGATCCAGAAATACAAGCCGGCGGGCGCGGTGATCGTCTCGACGCCGCAGGATCTTGCGCTGATCGACGCGCGCCGCGCGATCGACTTGTTCGCCAAGGCCGGCGTGCCGTTGATCGGGCTGGTCGAGAATATGGCCGGCTATGCCTGTCCGCATTGCGGCGAAGTGTCCGATCCGTTCGGGCAAGGCGGGGCGGAAGCCGCGGCGGCTGAGCTTGGTGTGCCGTTCCTCGGGCGCGTCCCGCTGGCGATGGCGATCCGCGCGGCGTCGGATGCGGGGACACCGCCCGCCGCCGGGAACGCGCCTGAAGGTGCGGCGTTCGTAGAGATCGCCGGGCGCATCGAGGCTTGGCTGAAGGAGTCCCGCTGATGCCGCTCACCGCCGACGCCGATATCCGCGACCTGCTGACCAGTGCCCGCACGATCGCGATGGTCGGGGCGTCCGATCGGCCCGATCGGCCTAGCTATGGCGTGATGGCGATGCTTCAGCGCCATGGTTACCGCGTGATCCCGGTCAACCCGCAGATCACCGGCGAGCACGTCCATGGCGAGTTCGTGTTCCGCGAGCTGGCGAAGATCGGCGTGCCCATCGACATCGTTGATATTTTCCGACGGCCCCTGGCGGCTGGCGAAGCGGTTGATGAAGCGATTGCCATCGGCGCCAAGGCGGTGTGGATGCAATTGGGCGTGATCAATCACGAAGCAGCGGCACGCGCCGAGGCAGCGGGGCTGACAGTAGTGATGGATCGTTGTCCGGCGATCGACATTCCGCGCCTCGGCGTGCCCCGCGTCGCCGCCTGAAAACCGCCGCATTCGCGGATCACCTCTTGGCCATGATCGCACTGCTCCTGATCCTGCAAAGCGCGGCGCCGAACGCCGTGCCGCCGCGGCCCGAGCGCTGGTCGATCCTGACGCCGGCGCCCGGCCAGGATTGCGTGCGGGAGCGTCGCCCCGGCGACAAGGACGACATCATCGTCTGCGGCGCGCCCGATCCGCGGTCGTCGCTGCGGCTGCCCGATCCCGATTCGGTGCCGTCGAAAGTGCCGGTGAAATCGAACCCCTATCTGAACGGAACCGGCGCGCTCGCGAACATGGCGACGCCGTGCCCGATCAGCCGGACCTGCGTGGTGGGGTTTGGCCCGCCGGTCGTCCCGATGATCAAGGGCGTGGTCGACGTCGCGAAGCGCGCGTTCCGCAAGAAGCCCGACAAGACCGGCCGCGTCGCCATCCCGCTCGACGATCGCGACGCACCGACAGGGCGACTGGAGCCTTCACCCTAAACGTCAGAATTTAGGCAACATTTTGCCCGGTTAATCGTTGCATCGGTGCAACGTCAAACAGGGGTGATTGTCGATGGTCGCGTTCACGATCGCTATGATGTTCTCGGCTGCCGTTACGCTGCCGAACTACCGATTGCCGCCGGAGAAACCGCGTCGCTGCAGCGACGCTTGTGCCGCGCGATACCGCATCCCCGCCTCCTCGAATGACCGCTATTCGCTCAAGGATCGTGCGCTCGCGAACGACGGCACCAAGTGCAACGTCGTCGGCGCGCGACGGTGCGCGGCGAAGCGTCATACCGTCCTGCGGGCGGCGCTGAGCGACGATTAGTCGAGAATATGCATCCACAAAGGCTCGCCCGCGAGGCTGGGCGAGCCGCGCAATTTGTCGAGCGCATGCGCGACCGAGCGTTCGGGACCTTCGTGCGTCACGATCGCGACCAGCACGCTGCCATCGGCCTCGGCGCCGCGCTGCATCAGGCTTTCGATCGAGACGCCCGCATCGCGCATCGCCGCGGCGATTTCCGCCAGCACCCCGACCTTGTCGGCGACCATGAAGCGCAGATAGGCGCGGCCGCGGCGCTCGCCGCTGTCGGCGGCGGGCTGCGCGGTCAGGCTGGCGGCTGGCATGGCGTAGGGTGGGCCGAATTCACCGCGCGCGATGTCGATCAGGTCGGCGACGACGGCGCTAGCGGTCGGCCCATCGCCGGCGCCCGCGCCCTGGAACAACAGTCGCCCGACGAAATTGCCTTCCGCCACCACGGCGTTGAGCGCGCCCGACACGTGCGCGAGCGGATGGTCGATGGCGACGAGGTGCGGATGGACACGCTGAAACAGACCGTTCGGGCCGGCTTCGGCGACGCCGAGCAGCCGCACGCGATAGCCGAGCGCCGCCGCTTCGGCGATATCGGCGGCAAGGACGTGGCGGATGCCGCCGGTCGCGACGTCGTCGAAGGCGGGGCGCGTACCGAACGAGAGGCTGGCGAGGATCGACAGTTTGTGCGCGGCGTCGACGCCGTCGATGTCGAAGCTGGGGTCCGCCTCGGCAAACCCCAGCGCCTGCGCTTCGGCGAGCACTTCGGCGAAGTCACGGCCCTCCGCCTCCATCTTGGTCAGGATGAAATTGCAGGTGCCGTTGAGGATGCCGTAAACGCGGTCGATGCGGTTGGCGGCGGCGCCGTCGCGCAGCCCCTTGATCACCGGCACGCCGCCCGCGACCGCCGCCTCGAACTTGAGCGCCGCGCCGGCGGTCTCCGCGGCCTCGGCGAGCTCAAGCCCGTGATGCGCCATCATCGCCTTGTTGGCGGTGACCAGGCTCTTGCCGGCCGCGAGCGTCGCGCGCGCCAGCGCCAGCGCGGGGCCGTCCGATCCGCCGACCAACTCGACGATGACGTCTGCATCGTCGCGCTGCGCCAGCCGGGCGGTGTCGTCTTCCCAGGCGAAGCGCGCGATGTCGACGCCGCGATCCTTTGCGCGGTCGCGCGCGGACACCGCGACGATCTCGATCGCGCGCCCGGCGCGGCGCTCGATCAGCTCGCGGTTGGCGTCGAGCAGGCGGATCACGCCGCCGCCGACGGTGCCGAGCCCCGCCAAAGCGACGCGAAGGGGATTGGAAGAAGCCATCGGCCCGCGCCTAGCGTGGCACGACGCGGTCTGTCTACGTCAGGCGCGAGACAATGCGATCCCGAGTGCATCGGCGAGCGCCGCGCGGCGCAACACGACGCTCGACGGACCGGGCACGCCTGATCCGGCAAGGCACGTAGCGAAGATCGGATCGAGCCGCCGCGCGGCGTCACTGGCGTCGTCCGAGCCGACCGGCGCGCGTACCAGTGCCAGGCTGGCGTTGCGATCACGCCCGACGACGCATTTGCCGACGGCGATCCAGCGCCGCATCAGTCCGGCCTGCAGCGATATACTGCGATCGGTGGGACGGATCGCGGCGGCGCGGTCGAGCTGCATGTCGATCCCGGGTTGTGCCAAAGCCAGCGACCCGACCAGCATCCCGCCCGCGCAACCGCAAATTGCCATGATGAAGCGACGCATCGATCCCTCCTGTCGTCGACGTCGCTTATACCACGAATCGGTCAGGCTTTCACCAGCCCGATTTCGACCAGCCGCTCGTGCAGATAATCGTGCGCGGTGATCGGCGTGGGATAGTGATTGGGATTGTCCGCGGTGATCGTGCCGGGTAGCGTCTCGATCAGGAATTCCGGGTTGGGATGCAGGAAAAACGGCATCGAATAGCGCGAGAAACCGCGGCGCTCCGGCGGCGGGTTGACGACGCGGTGCGTGGTCGAAGGCAGGACGTTGTTGGTCAACCGTTGCAGCATGTCGCCGACGTTTACGACCAGCGCGCCCTCGGGCGGCTTGATCGCCAGCCATTGCCCGTTGCGGTCGAGCAGTTCCAGACCCGCTTCCTCTGCGCCAAGCAGCAGGGTGATGAGGTTGATATCCTCATGCGCGCCGGCGCGGACGCCCTCGGCATCGGCCGGGATCGGGGGGTAATGGAGCAGCCGCAGGATCGAATTGCCGTGATCGACGACGGTGTCGAAATAGCGCGGGTCAAGCTTCAGATGGCGCGCGATTGACGACAGCAAGCGTAGGCCCGCGCTGTCGAACGCATTCCAAAGATCGGTCAGCGCTTCCCGAAATTCGACGGGCCGCGAGGGCCAGACATTGGGCATCATGTCGGCCGCGGCCGGGTGCCCCTTCGGCAAATCGCGGCCGACGTGCCAGAATTCCTTCAGATCGACATGCTTGGCGTCCTTGGCGATCTCGGTCTTGAACGGCGTGTAGCCGCGCTGGCCGCCGAGATCCTTGTCGTAATAGCCCTGCTTTTCGTCGACCGGCAGCGCGAAGAACTCTTCGGTCAGCTTCCACGCGCGCTCGATCAGGTCGTGGGGGATGCCGTGATCCGCGATCACTGCGAAGCCGAACCGCTCGAACGATCCGCCGAACGCCGCGGCGAACGCATCCGGATCGCGCGTCTCATCGGCAAGGCTGAGCGCGGGGACTTGGGCGGAAGGGGTGTCGAGCATGGTAGGTATCCGGATTCTTTCGGGAAGCGACGGACCGTAAACCTTCCGGCGCCCAAACGAAAGCGGCCCGCCGTCCGGGATCGAACGGCGGGCCGGCAATCGCGGATCGAACAGCGTTAGCCGTTCATCAGCTTTTCCATCGTCTTTTGATGGAGCCAGATGTTCATCGTCGCCGAATCGTCAGTGTCGCCGGCGTAGCCGAGTTCGCCCGCGAGCTTCTTGCGCGCGTCGAGGCTCGAATCCTGGCCGATCGCCTTCATCAGATCGACGATCGAGGTCTTGTAGTTGAGCGCTTCGCCGCGGGCCTGGGCGTGCTTTTCGAGCACCGCGTAAATCTCATCTTCGCTCAGCGTGGCGGGCGGTGGCGCAGGAGGCGGTGGCGGCGCAGCAGCTTCAGGCGCCGCGGCAGGAGCCGGCGCTGGTGTGCTCGATCCGAAAATCGCGTCCTTGATCGTACCGAAAATGCTCATCCGACTCGCCTCCAATTGGGGATAGGGCGGTAACGCGTAAGCGTGTCGGCGGGTCCGCGACACCATTTTCGGGGCTGACCTACCCGTTTCGGTGGGGCATGGGGATCGAATGCCGCAGGCCGAGCTTTCCCAGCACGACGATGCTTCGTCGGGGCGTCCCCCGCGTGACGAGAATTCGGCGCCGATCCGGTTCGCCGAATTCGTCGCGCTGATCGCGTCGTTGATGGCGGTGGGTGCATTGGGGATCGATACGATGCTGCCCGCGCTCCCCGATCTGGGCCGCGATTTGCACGCCAGCGTGCAAGACCTGCCGCTGGTGATCGTGGTATTTTCGACCGGCTTCGGCATCGCCCAGCTTGTCCACGGCCCGCTGTCCGATCGGTTCGGGCGGCGACCGGTGCTAATGGGATCGCTGGGTTTTTACGTGGTAATGAACCTGTTGTGCGCGCTCGCGGGCAGCCTCGACCAATTGCTGATCGCACGCGTTTGCGCCGGGCTGGCGATTGCCGCCACGCGCGTCGTGACGATCGCCTTGATCCGCGATTGCTATTCGGGCCGCGCGATGGCGCGAGTCAGCAGCCTGGCGGTGATGACCTTCATGATCTTTCCAATCATCGCACCGAGCATCGGCGAGCTGATCCTGAAATTCGGATCGTGGCGGTTGATCTTCAATATGGTCGCGATCGCTAGCGCGATGATCGCCGCGTGGTTCATTCTGCGCATGCCCGAAACGTTGGCGCCCGAGCATCGCGTACCGCTCGAGTGGAACCGGCTGGTCGCCAATTGGCGCTTCACGCTCGCCGATCGCCAGTCGGTTGGTTACGCGGCCGCGGTGATCGGGCTGCAGGGCGCACTGTTCGGTTACATCACCAGCATCCAGCCGATCGTGGAGCATGTGTTCCACCAGCCTGATCGGCTCGGCCTCGTCTTCGCGCTGTGCGCCGGATTGATGATGTGCGGTAATCTGCTCAATTCGCGAATCGTGATGTGGCTTGGCATGCGGCGGATTTCGCATGGGGCGATGCTGGTATTGATCCTTGCCGCCTCGACCAGCCTGACGATCGAGCATTTGGGGCTGGAGACGCTGTGGCTGTTCGTCGCGCTGCAGGCGGTGACGATGATGTGCTTCGGGCTCGCCGCCTCCAATTGCTCGGCGATGGCGATGGCCAATATGGGCGCGATCGCGGGGACCGCATCGAGCCTGCAGGGGTTCGTCGTGACCACCGGGGGCGCGCTGATCGGCGGGCTGATCGGGCGATCGTTCAACGGCACGACGACGCCGCTGCATATCGGCTTTCTGACCGCTGGCATTGTCGCACTGACGCTGGCGGCGATCGTCGAGCGCGGACGGCTGTTTCGCCCGACTTGACCCGTTAGGCCCGGGCGACGGGAACTAGCGCGCATGTCCACCGTTCGCTGTTCACCAATCGAGGAGATGGAATATGGGCGGTCATCAGGTGCCAGGGCAGGGAACGGGCGACGACGGCTTTGACGAGGAGGGCTATGACGAAAGCCAGCGCGCCGAAATCCTGGAGGCGACGCGCGACGGACCCAGCGACGGGACGCTGATCACCGACCTCAACCCCGATCTGGGCAACGATCCCGAAAATGACGAAATCGAACTGCGCGACAACGAGGTCGGCGAACAGGATGACGACGCCGATCAGGACGAAGACGATGTGGACGAGGACGAAGTACAGGACAGCCTGGACGACGATGATGTGGATGACGACGAACTGAGCGACGCCGATGACGAGGCGCTGAATCCCTGACCTGTTGACCGGACAGCGGCCCAAAATCTAGACTGGCGGCATCCGATCGGGAGTGCCGTCATGTCCAGAGACCCGCGCGTCGATGCCTATATCGCCAGCCGGAACGACTTCGCTAAGCCGATCCTCGGTCATCTGCGCGCGCTGATCCATGAGCGCGTCCCGACGGCGGAGGAGGGCATCAAATGGAGCATGCCGTTCTTCAGTTATGGCGGCCGCCCACTCGCCAACATGGCAGCGTTCAAGGCGCATGCGTCGTTCGGTT
>JBDSED010000007.1:0-11336 GCA_039920225.1 Sphingomonas sp. | reverse complement strand
TTCCGAGCGGAATTAGTCGGTGATCTACCCCGCGCGCTTCGCGGTGTTGGCGGCAGCGGCGGGAGCGCCGGTGGCGCTGGTGGTAGCGATGCAGATGGCGGACCGCTGGTACGTCGCGCTCGCCTGGCCGGCCGCGGTACTCGCCGCGACGCTGCTCGACGCACTCCTCGCGCTGAGCACGCGCGATATCGAGGCGGTGCTGACGTTGACGAACACCGCCAGCGTGGGGGAGACCGTCGAGGCGATCGTGTCGGTAACGGCTACCGCCAGAGGAGCGCCGCGCCGCGCCGAGGTGGCGATCGCCGGCGACGCATTGGTCGATATCGAGGATGACGGACGCGCCACCGTCGGGCTGAGCGGCCGGCGCGGCGCGGTGGCGTTGCCGGTCGATACATTGCGCCGGGGCACCGCGCGCTTCGCCCAGGTCTGGGTGCGCTGGCGCGGGCCGCTCGGGCTGATCTGGAAGGGCAAACGCGTTCCCACCGACGCCAGCCTCGCCATCCTGCCCGACATCCGCCCGGTCCATGAAAAGGGCGCGCGGATATTCCAACGCCACGCGCTGCAGGGGCTGATGACACAGCTCGACCGCGGCGACGGCACCGATTTCGATGCGCTGGTCGAATATCGTTCGGGCATGGATCGCCGCGCGATCGACTGGAAGCAATCGGCGCGGCACCTCAAGCTCCACGCCAAGGAATACCGCACCGAACGCAACAACCAGATCGTCTTCGCGGTCGATGCGGGGCGGCAAATGTCGGAGCCGGTCGCGGGCGTGCCGCGGATCGATCGTGCGGTGGCGGCAATGCTGCTGACCGGCTGGGTTGCGCTCAAGCTCGGCGACCGAGTCGCGCTGCACGCGTTCGATTCGCGCCCGCGCATCGCCAGTGGGCTGATTTCCGGCGTCGGCGCCTTCCCCGAACTCCAGCGGCTCGCCGCGCGGATCGACTATTCGGGCGACGAGACCAATTACACCTACGCGCTGACCACGCTGGCCGCGCGGCTGACGCGGCGATCGATGATCGTTTTGTTCACCGAATTCACGGACTTGACCAGCGCCGACTTCATGATCCGCGCCGCCGCGCGTTTGGCCGAAAAGCATTTGTTGATGGTCGTGGTGCTTCGCGACGAAGAGCTCGAAGCGATCGTCGACCGCGCGCCGCAGACCCCCGACGACATCACCCGCGCCGTGACTGCGGCGGCGTTGCTCAAGGACCGACTGCTCGCGCTCACTCGGCTGCGCCATCTGGGCGCGCACGTCATCGAGAGCGAATATGACCGAGTCAGCGACCGGCTGGTCCAGGGCTATGTCGACCTCAAGCGGAGGAACTTGCTGTGACCGCTTTCGTCGACGCCCGCGCGCCGATGGTCAACGCCACGCGCTTCCGTCAGGCGCACGAGGCCGATTGGGAAGAACTCGAGCGGATCGTCACAGCGATTGAAAAGCGGGGCGTGCGCGGCGTGCCCGAACAGGCGCTGCTGGTGCTGCCGGTGCTCTATCGATCCGCGCTGTCGTCGCTGTCGGTCGCGCGCGAAACGTCGCTCGACAAAAGCCTGGTCGCTTATCTCGAACAGCTTTGCACGCGTGCCTATTTCCAGATCTATGGCGTGCCAACCTCGCCGATGCGTCAGCTCGGTCATTTTTTCGCGCGCAGCTGGCCCCAGGCGGTGCAGGCGCTGTGGAAAGAGACACTGGTTGCGTTCATCCTGACCGCTGCCGGCGCGATCGTCGCATTTCTTTTGGTTCGGAATAACCCCAGTTGGTATTATGTGTTGATGCCCGACGGCTCGTCGCAGGGTCGCGATCCGACCGCCAGCGTGCAATTCCTCAAGAGCACGATCTATGACGGCGCCGGCGACAGCCAGCAGAGCAGCCTCGCTTACTTTGCGACCTTCCTGTTCACCCACAACGCCCAGATCGCGATCTTCTCGTTCGCGTTGGGGTTCGCCTTCTGCCTGCCGACCATCGGGCTGATCGTCTATAACGGCCTGATGCTCGGCGCGATGGTCGAGATATTCGCCTCGAAGGGACTTGCCTACGGTTTCATCGGCTGGCTGATGATCCATGGCACAACCGAATTGTTCGCGATCATGATTTCGGGCGCGGCAGGGTTCCGTATCGGGCTTGCTTTGGCCTTTCCCGGACGCAAGTCACGCGCCGACGCGGCGGTCGCGGCGGGTCGGTCGGCGGCGACCGCGATGGGCGGGACGGTGGTGATGTTAGCCGTGGCCGGACTGCTCGAAGGGATCGGGCGCCAGACCGTCACCTCCGACACCGCACGCTACGCGATCGGCATCGCGATGCTGCTCGGCTGGTTCCTCTATTTCTACTGGCCGCGGAGGGACGATGGCGCGCCCGCCTAAGCCCATAGCCTCGCTCCGGCGCAACTTCGTCACCCCCGAAGGCGTTGATCTACGGATCGAACTGAGCTCGGCCGGATCGCGGGCGGGCGCGTTCATGCTGGACCTCCTGATGATGCTGGGGGTGCTGATCATCGGCACGATCGTCATCGGCACCACCGCCGTCGCCGCCGAATCGGTGTTGCTGAGCGGGTTCTGGCTGATCGGGTTCTTTTTCCTGCGGAACGGCTGGTTCACCTTGTTCGAGATGGGCGGGCGCGGCGCCACGCCGGGCAAGCGCATCGTCGGCTTGCGCGTCGTCGCGCGCGACGGATCGCGCTTAACTGGGGGCGCGGTGATCGCGCGCAACGCGATGCGCGAGATCGAGTTCTTCCTGCCGATGTCGTTCTTCTTCGCAACGATCTTTCAAAGCGGCACCGACAAGATGATCTCGTTGCTCGCCTTGGTATGGAGCGGCGTGTTCCTGTTCTTTCCCTTGTTCAACCGCGACCGCCTGCGCGTCGGCGACTTGCTCGCCGGGACCTGGGTGGTGCAGCGCGCGAAGGCGAAACTGGGCCAGGACATCGTTGCCTCGCTCGCGCAGACCGACCGGTCGCGCCGCATGTTCAGCGACCACGCGCTAAGCCTGTACGGCGAATACGAATTGCAGACGTTGGAACAAGTGCTGCGTGACGGCGACAGCGATGCAATCGTCACGGTGGCTGCGGCGATACGACGCAAAGCCGAGTTGCCCGACGATCACGACGATTACGGTTTCCTGTCGGACTATTACGCGGCGCTGTGTGCGCGGCTCGAGCGACAGATGATGGTCGGGCTGCGTCGTGCGGACAAATTCACCGAAGCGACGCGGGACCGCGCAGCTTAGCCCGCTTCCGCCAGCAGATCCCGCGCAGTCGGGCTGGTCCAGTCCATTCCGCCGGTCATTCGCCACACTTCACGGCCGGCCGCGTCGTAGAGGATCGTGGTCGGCAGGCTCGGGTTGCCGAGCGCGCCCGAGAAGCCGAGCTTGGGATCGAGATACGCTTTGAGCGCCTTGAACTTCGCCGCGGCGAAATAGGGCTTTACCGCCGCCGCGCCGTCCAAATCCTGGCTGACCGTCACCACCGGCAGCTTGCCCTCGGCCGCGATCCTCTCGAGCGCGGGCATCTCGACCTTGCACGGCCCGCACCACGTCGCCCACAGGTTGAGCACGAACGGCTTGCCCGAAAAGCTGGCGAGCGTGGTCTTCACACCGTTGGGATCGTCGAACAGCACCGTCGGCGCGGCCTCTCCCTTGTGTCCGCGGTCGAGCTTGCCGATCACGTCCACACCGTTATCGGCTGGGCCGGTCGCTTCGTCGGGGGTCGGGGCATTGACGTCCGTCGCGTTGGCGGTGACGTCGTTCGCTTGCCCGTTGGGGGGCGATTGCCTATCGCATCCGGCGATTAAGAGGACGGGCAGCAACAGAGTGACTGAGCGCAAGACCACGAACTCCATGTGGGGGGGCCGGTTCGCCGATGGACCGGCGGCGGTGATGCGCGAGATAAATGCCTCGATCCCGTTCGACAAGCGAATGTGGCGTCAGGATATTGCCGGGTCGAAAGCACACGCCGCGATGCTGGGTGCGGCAGGTATATTGAGCGAGCCGGACGCCAGGACGATCGCCGACGGCCTCGACGCGGTCGCGGCGGATTACGGCCGCGACGGTGTGCCCGACGACCTCGCCCTGGAAGACATCCACATGCTGACCGAGGCGCGGCTGGCCGAGAAGGTCGGGCCGGTCGCCGGACGACTGCACACCGCGCGGTCGCGCAACGACCAGGTCGCGACCGATTTCCGGTTGTGGGTGCGCGATGCGATCGATCAGGTCGGGGCGGCGCTGGGTGCGTTGCAGGATGCGCTGATCGCGCGGGCCGAGGAGCATGCCGACGCAGTGATGCCTGGCTTCACGCACCTGCAGTCGGCGCAGCCGGTGACGCTCGGCCATCATCTGATGGCGTACCACGACATGATCGCGCGCGACCGCAGCCGGTTCGCCGACAATCGCGCGCGGATGAACCGCTGTCCGCTGGGCTCCGCGGCGCTGGCGGGGACGAGCTTTCCGATCGACCGCGATGCGACGGCGGCGGCGCTCGGCTTCGACGCGCCGACCACCAACAGCCTCGATTCGGTTAGCGACCGCGACTTCGCGCTCGATTATCTGATGGCGGCGACGCAATGCGCGCTGCACCTGTCGCGCCTAGCCGAGGAATTCGTGATCTGGGCGTCGCAGCCGTTCGGGTTCGTGCGCGTTTCCGACCAATGGTCGACCGGCAGTTCGATCATGCCGCAGAAGCGCAACCCAGATGCTGCCGAACTGGTGCGCGGGCATGCCGGGCGGATCGCCGGGTGCATGACGGCGCTGGTCATCACGATGAAGGGTCTGCCGCTCGCCTATTCGAAGGACATGCAGGACGACAAGCCGCCGGTGTTCGAGGCGCACGACCTGCTCGCGCTGTCGATCGCGGCGATGACCGGGATGGTCGAGACCGCAACCTTCCGCACCGACCGGATGCGCGCGCTGGCCGAGAGCGGGTTCGCCACCGCCACCGACCTCGCCGACTGGCTGGTCCGCGAAGCCGGCGTGCCGTTCCGCGAGGCGCACCATATCACCGGTCGCGCGGTCAAGGCGGCGGAGGACGCGGGGATCGGACTCGACGCGCTATCGATCGAAGCGCTCAAGCAAATCGATGACCGGATCGACGAAGGCGTCTATGACGTGCTCGGCGTCGATGCGTCGGTCGCGAGCCGCACCAGTTTCGGCGGCACTGCGCCAGTCAAGGTGCGCGAAGCCATCGCGGCAGCGAAGGCGGCGCGCGCGGGAGAGAAGAAGTGAAGCCTCTGGTTGCCCTCAGCCTGGTCCTCGCACTGACGGCGTGCGGCGCCGCGCGCGACCTCAAGCCCGCGGCGGGCGAGTCGCTACCGATCGCTCCCTACGGCGCCAGCGCGACGCCGACGGCGACTCAATTGCTCACCGCCTCCAGCCAGGCGCGGCCCGAGCGCAGCGACGAATTGCTCAAGAATTCGGAAGAGCGCCAGGGCAACGAATTCGACCTGCCACCGGCCAACTGATGGACCATTTCCAGCTTCGTAACGGCGAACTCTACGCCGAGGACGTCCCCATGGCGCGGATCGCCGCCGAAGTGGGAACGCCGGTCTATGTCTATTCGCGCGCGACCTTCGAACGGCACGCGGCGGCGTTCCGCGACGGGTTGAAGGACTGCCCGCGCGTCCACCTCGCTTACGCGATCAAGGCCAACCCCAACCTCGCGGTCCTGCGGCTGATGGCCAATGCGGGTTACGGCGCCGACGTCGTGTCGGGCGGCGAGCTCGATCGCGCGCTGGCGGCGGGAATGCCGGCGAAGGACATCGTCTTCTCCGGCGTCGGCAAGACGCGCGACGAGCTCGCACAGGGCCTCGACCGCGGCATCGGTCAGTTCAACCTGGAGCTTGAGGCCGAAGGCGTAGCGCTGTCGGAGATCGCCGCTGTGCGGGGCGAGCGGGCGCCGTGCGTGCTGCGGGTCAATCCCGATGTCGACGCGGGGACGCACGCCAAGATCTCGACCGGCAAGGCGGAAAACAAGTTCGGCGTCGCGATCGCCGATGCGCCGGCCATCTATGCGCGGCTGGCGGCCCTACCTGGCCTGAACTTACGCGGCGTCGCGTCGCATATCGGCAGCCAGTTGCTTAGCACGGCGCCGATGGAGGCGACCTACACCCGCATCGGCCAGTTGGTCGCCGAGTTGCGCAGCGCGGGGCACACGGTAACGCGTGTCGATCTGGGTGGTGGTCTGGGTGTTGCCTACAAAGCCGAGGACCAACCGGTCTGGCCCGACGAATACGGCGCGATGGTGGCGCGGGTGACGCGGGATTGGGACGTCGAGTTGATGTTCGAACCCGGCCGCGTGATCGCCGGGAATGCCGGCGTGCTGCTGACCAAAGTGATCTGGGTAAAGCCCTCGCCGGGCAATCCTTGGGTGATCGTCGACGCGGCGATGAATGACCTCGCCCGTCCTGCGCTCTATGACGCCTGGCACGATTTCATCGCGGTGAAGCCCACCGGCGAGCGCTTCGTCGCCAACATCGCGGGGCCGGTGTGCGAGAGCGGCGACACCTTCGCCAAAGCGCGCGACATCGACCTGGTGAAGGAGGGCGACCTCGCGATCTTCCGCACGGCGGGCGCATACGGCGCCACCATGGCCTCGACCTATAACAGTCGTGCTTTGGTGCCCGAAGTGATGGTCGATGGCGACCGCTATGCCATTGTCGCGGAGCGGATTTCGCCAAAGACGATCATGGACGAGGAACGCGTTCCCGAATGGCTGTAGGCTTGCACAGCCTGCCAGTGTTCATTCGACTGGCGGGGCGGCCGGTTATACTGATCGGCGATGGCGAGGCGGCGGACGCGAAACGGCGGTTGCTGGAGCGCGCAGG
Organism: Sphingomonas sp.; assembly: GCA_039920225.1. Taxonomy (GTDB): domain Bacteria; phylum Pseudomonadota; class Alphaproteobacteria; order Sphingomonadales; family Sphingomonadaceae; genus Sphingomonas. The sequence goes on along the minus strand of JBDSED010000007.1, from coordinate 4,526 downwards.
CGCGGCGATCGTCGGCGAGGACGCCGAGGCGGCGCTGGCGATCGTGGCGATGGACGATCCCGACGCGACGGTGGCGCGGCTCAGGGCGCGCGGCGTGCTGGTCAACGCAGTGGACCGGTCCGATCTTTGCGATTTCACCCTGCCCGCGATCGTCGATCGCTCCCCGGTGGTCGTCGCAGTGGGCACGGGCGGGATCTCCGCCGGGCTGGCGGCAGCGCTTAGGCAGCGATTGGAGGCGATATTGCCGGCAGGGCTCGGACGGTTGGCCGAATCACTGCACGCGCAACGACCGGCTTTTCGCGCCATCTTTCCAGCTGCAGGCGAGCGTCGGCGAGCGTTGGCTGAGGCGATGGCGGAAGGCGGACCAATTGACCCGCTCGCCCCTTATCCCGACGATGCGCAATTGTTTCCCCGCGATACCGGTAAAACGACGCATACGGTGACCCTTACCCTTACCTCTGCCGACCCCGACGACCTCACGCTCCGTCAGGCCCGCGCGCTCGCCCAGGCCGACCGCGTGATGCACGCCCCCGGCGTGCCGCCCGCCATCCTCGACCGCGCGCGCGCCGATGCGCCGCGGATCGCTTCCGCCACCCCGCCGTTGGACCCCGGCGACGGGCTGACCGTATATCTGGAGATGGCGCGATGAGCGGCTTTGCCTACCAAGTCAGCACCGACGGCAAGGCCACGCGCTGCGACATCAAGCACGCTCTGACGGCGCACAGCGGATTTGTCTGGGTCCACCTGACGACCAACAACGAGCATGCGCAGGACTGGCTGGCGAACACCGCCAAGCTCGACGATTATCTGGTCGATGCGCTGATCGCGACCGAAACGCGGCCGCGATGCGAACAGGTCGGCGGAGGCGCGTTGCTCAACCTGCGCGGCCGGTCAGACGACGACCTGATCTCGTCGGACCCGCTTGCGTCGGTCCGGATCTGGGCGGTCGGCCGCCGCGTCATATCGGTGACGCGCAAGAAGCTGATCGCGATCGATACCGTCGAGCAGTGCGTCGAGGCAGGCCAGGTACGCGATCCCGGCGACCTGATCGCCGAATTCGCTACCGCGATCACCAGCGACCTCGACCCTCACGTCGCCGAGCTTGGCGACGACCTCGACGAATGCGAGACTCAGCTGGACGCCGAACGGGTATTCGAATTGCGCCACACGGTGACGCGCGTGCGATCGCAATCTATCGGATATCGCAGATTCCTCGCGCCGCAGCGGACCGCGCTGGAAAAGCTCGCGACATTGCCGGTCGATTGGTTGGGAGACGACGACCGATTGCACTTGTCCGCCGCCGCCGATCGCGCCGCACGGATGGCAGAGGAGCTTGAGAGCATCCGCGAGCGTGCCGCGCTCACGCATGAAGCGCTGACCGATTTGCGCGCCGAACAACTCGACCAGCGCGGGCTGATCATCGCGATCGCAGCGATGATCTTCCTGCCGCTGACGTTCATTACGGGTCTCTATGGGATGAACGTTAAGGGCTTATGGTTCGCCGACGAGCCTTGGGCGTTTGACGTGATCACCGTTTTTTGCCTCACGATTGCGGTCGGCGTCACTACGTATTTCGTCCGCCAGCACTGGCTGCGCGGTTAAGCCGCCCGCAGCCGCTCCATTTCGGCGGCCAGCCGCTGGCGTTCGGCGCGGACGTCGGCCAGCTCGGCGCGCGCTTCGCCCAATTCCATCGCACGCGCCGCAATCCGCGCGTCGAGCGCGGCGTTCGACCGTTTGAGGTCGGCGATCCGCCGCCCGCGCGCGAGCGTCCGCTCGATCCGCGCGACGAGCACTTCGAACTCGAACGGCTTGGCGAGGTGATCGTCCGCGCCTGCGGCGAGTGCCTCGACGGCGGCGGCCGCATCGTTGCGCGCGGTAACGACGATGACCGGCAAGTCGCTCGTTTCGGTCCGCGAGCGCAATTCGGCGAGCACTTGTATTCCGTTCATTCCCGGCATCACCATGTCGAGCAGCACAAGGTCGAACCCGCGCGCGGAAATCAGGTCGAGCGCTTCGGCACCGTTGTCCACCAATGCGGTGAAATAGCCGAGCGCGGTCAGCCGTTCGCCGATCGAGTTCAACGTCGTGCGACTGTCATCGACCACCAGGATCGTGCGCATCGGCCGGCCGGCTTCGCTCGTCAACATCGCGTCACGCCGCCCCGCGGACCTGCGCCCAGGCGGCGGCGATCTCTTCCAGATTGTCGGCGACGTCGTGGAACGGTCGCGAATCGTTGCCGACGCTGGCGTTGATGATCGTCGCGCGGGCTCCGCCATAAAGCCGCGCCAGCGTATGCGACACATCGCCGCCGGAATCGAAATCAAGTCCGGATTCCAACGCGAACAGGATTGCGGTCGCGCGCGTTACCTTCTCGCTCTTGAGCGCGAAATTGCTTTTCTCGGTCGCCCAGGCGGCGACTCGCAGCGCGCGAACCAGTTCCTCGTACAACAATTGCACCAGCGCGCCGCCATCGGCTTCCGCAGTGCGCCCGACCAAGTCGATCTGGCGATAGGTGGTGTAGGGGTCGGCCCCCAGCGCGGTGGCGTAGGCGGCCATCAGCTGTTCTTGTTCCAGGCGTCGATCTGGTTCTTCAGGAACGCCTGGGTCGATTTGTAGGCCGCGACCTTGGCGTTCATGCTCGCATATTGCTGAGTGAGCCGCGTGGTCATTGCGTCCGATTGCGTCGAGATCGCTTCCTGCGCTTTCGCCACGCCCGATGCCAATTCGTTATATCGTTTGGTCGATGCGCCCAGCCCGAACAGCGTGCTGCTGGTGGCGAGCGAGATCGAGTTGAGCGCCACGGTCAGCCCGTCGGTGCTGTTCGACGAAAAAGAGAACATCGCCTCGACGGCGTCGGGGGCAACCGACAACGCGTGCGTCAGCGTGTTGGTATCGACCGACAGCGTGCCGTCGCGGTTGGTCTTGACCCCGATCTCCCCCAGCGTGGTCGGCGTGCCCGTGGCACCCCCCGTCAGGATCGGCATCGTCGTGAGCGCGCGGAGCGACCGCAGCAGCGACTGCGCCGCGGTGTCCCCGCGCAACGGCCCGGTCTGCGGATCGAGCTGCGCGGTCAGCGTCTTGAGCATCTCGTTATACGTATCGACGAAATCGGTGACCGCGCCCTTGAGCGCGTCGGTCGGCGTCGTGCTGGTCAGCGACACCGGGGTCGTGCTGGTGCCGGTGAGCTGAAGCTTCACCCCGGCGACGAGATCGTCGATCGTGTTCGAGCCGCGCTCGACAGTGACGCCGTCGACGGTCAGCCGCGCGTTCTGTGCGCCCGCGGTCAACGCGGTGCCGGCCGCGCCAATCCCGACGTTGAGCTGGGCGAGGTTGCCCGTAGGGTCATCGGTCGCCGTCAGCGTAAACGCATGCGTCGCCCCGCTCGCGCCCTTGAGCGACAGATAGGCCGTGCCGTCGGCGTCGGTCACGACCGATGCGGTGACCCCGGCGGCCTTGGCGTTGATTGCCGCGGCAATGCCGTCGAGGCTCTCCGACCCCGCAACGATATCGATCGTGACCGGCGTGCCGGCGCCCGCGGTGAAACCGGTCATCGCGGTCTTGTCGGTGGTGTAGGTTGCGGTGCCGAGCGTCAGGGTGAGCTGGCCGGTGCCGAGTGCCGTCGTGCGCGTAGCGACCGGTGTGGTGGTCCGCGCGACTTGGCCGCTCGCCAGTTGCGCGACGCTGATCGACGACGACGGGCCCGACAGCTTGGCCCCCGACAGTGCGGTGGCGGTCACGACGCTGGCGTTCGACGAGACCGGTTGGGCCTGGAGCGTGCCGCCGGTCGCCAGCGACTTCAACGCCGCGGCGAACTGGCTGACGTTGCTCATCAGCGTCGAGGCGCCCGAAATCTGCGCGGTGATCGTGTCGGATTTCTTGGTGAGGGCGTCGGTTTTGGCGGCGTATTGCGCCTGGACCAAGGAGGTCACCAGCGACGCGGTGTCGACCCCCGACCCGCTCGACAGCGAGGTGAACAGCGCCTGCGCGGCCGAGGCCGTCGCACTGCTGGTGCTGGGGTTTGTCGTGGTCACTGTGCAATCTCCGCGCGCGTCGAATCATAGAACGGCCGGAAACCCGCAGTTTTTAGCGGATTCGTCATTGCCGTACGCCGTTTTCGTCGAAGCGCGCGGTAGTCGGTACGTCGATCGCGGGCTGAGCCGCCGCGGCGCGTGTGTTGAGGTTGAAAACGAACGCCAAAACGGTCGCGATCGCGGCGTAGAGATCGTCGCGCACCTCCTGCCCTTCGCGGCTGGTGTAATAGACCGCGCGGGCCAGCGAGGGGTATTCGAGGATCGGCACCTGTTCCTCGCCCGCAACGTCGCGAATCGCGAGCGCGGTGACGCCGCGGCCCTTGGCGACGACGATCGGCGCGACGTCGCTGTCGCGGTCGTAGCGCAAGGCGACCGAGAAGTGCGTCGGGTTGGTCAGGATGACGTGGGCCGAGGCGACCGCTTTCCGAACCGACCGCCGGCTCATTTCGCGCTGGCGCTGGCGCATGTGCTGCTTGGCCTCGGGCGAGCCTTCGG
>JBDSED010000006.1:0-12156 GCA_039920225.1 Sphingomonas sp. | reverse complement strand
TGATCTTTCACCTCGGCATGTCGGGACGCTGGCGAGTGGATCCGGGCGGACTCGAGAAGCACGACCATCTGGTGATCGACACCGAAAGCGGGCGCCGCGTCGCGCTCAACGACGCGCGGCGGTTCGGCTCGGTCGATCTGGTGCCGACTGCAGAGATCGATGAGTTCCCCGCGTTCAAGGCGCTGGGGCCGGAGCCGCTGGGACCCGACCTGACTGGCGTCCATCTCAAGAAGGCGCTCAAAGGTCGCGTCGCGTCGATCAAGCAGATGCTGCTCGACCAACGGATCGTCGCGGGGCTGGGCAACATCTACGTCTGTGAAGCGCTCTACGCAGCGCGCATTTCCCCGAAGCGCGAGGCGGGGCGAATCAGCTCAGCGCGGCTCGGCCGACTGGTGACCGAGATTCGCGCCGTACTCGAATCGGCGATCGCGGCCGGCGGCTCGTCGCTACGCGACTTCGCGCATCCCGACGGCAATCTGGGCTATTTCTCGAAGCAGTTCCTGGTCTATGGCCGCGAGGGCGAGCCGTGCGGGTGCGGCGGGACGGTAAAGCGCTATGTCGAGGGCGGGCGATCGACCTTCTGGTGTCCGAAATGCCAGTCCTAGTTGACCGAATCCCGATCGCTCGCTAAGGGCGACCGCTTCCGGGCACGGCTCCATGGCTGTGCCCGTTCCATTTTTTGCCAGATCAGAGGTTTTTCATGGCGAACACGCCGCAAGCCAAGAAGCGTATCCGTCGCAACGATCGTCGCGCCGAAATCAACGGCAACCGCGTCGGCCGTATCCGCACCTTCGTCAAGAAGGTCGAATCGGCACTGGCATCGGGCGACAAGAAGGCCGCGACCGAAGCGCTGGCCGCCGTGCAGCCCGAGCTGCAGCGTGGCGTCGCCAAGGGCGTGCTTCACAAGAACACCGCGAGCCGCAAGTTCTCGCGCCTGACCAAGCGACTCGGCGCGCTCTAAGCCATCCGTTCCTACGGGATTGAAGCCCGTCGGCGACCATATCGCCGGCGGGTTTTTTGCGTTCCGGGAGCAAGCTTTCCCTAGGACTAGCCGCGGACCATACCCGACATTCGAAGCGCACTTGCGACTCTCAGGAATCTGCGCGATTCGCATGGGTTAAGCGCGAATACAGTCTAAAAACTGTATTAAATCAATGCGATAATATGGGAACGGCGGTTTTCCGTGGGGTTCGCCGAGTCAACTTTTTTATTTAACATTTCTGTCATCTAAATTGCTTGATCGGCTCGCGCGGAGCTTCATAAACGGTCCTTGCCACACCGGTTCCGGACGTGGCCGACCAATAGCAGATGCTTACATCAGTCGGGCGCCGTTCCGGCTGTGCGGAATCGTCTGTCCGGAATGCGAAGGGGGCCGGACCGCGCGCGGGGGCGTGCGGCCGGGATGGGGAAAGGATCGTGGTGGCGGTTTCGATTGCGAAGGATGGCGGTGTGCCGGGGGAAGTGCTCAACGCATGGGCGCGCATTCGCAAGAACCTGCGCGAATCGGCAGGTGCGCGATTGTTCGAGCAATGGCTCAAGCCGATCGAGCTCAACGATAGCGATGATGACGCGACCGTTCGCCTGACACTGCCGTCGGCGTTTACCGCGAACTGGGTCCGCAACCATTATTCCGACCGCCTGCTCCAGGAATTCCGCCACGCGATCCCGGCGATTCGCACGGTGTCGATCGAAGTTCGCTCGGCAACCGCGCCGGTGCGCGCCGTCGCTGCCGAAGAGAAGCCCGAGCCGGCCAAGCCGGTCGCGGCACCCGCCGACCGTCCGGCGCTCGATTCGCGGCTGACGTTCGACCGCTTCGTGGTCGACGCATCGAACCGAGTCGCGTTCAACGCCGCGCGTGCGTTGGCCGAGCCGGGCACGGCGCGTTTCAGCCCGTTGTTCCTCCATTCGGGCACGGGGCTGGGCAAAACTCATCTGATGCACGCGATCGGCCGGGCCTATCTGGCGGCCGTCCCCGACGCGCGCGTGATCCTGATGTCGGCCGAACGCTTCATGTTCGAGTTCGTGTCGGCGATCCGCGCCAACGACACGCACAGCTTCAAGAATCGGTTGCGCTCGTCCGATCTGCTGATGATCGACGATCTGCACTTCATCTCGGGCAAGAAACCGACCCAGGACGAATTCTTCCACACGATCAACGAGCTGATCGCGGCGGGCAAGCGCCTGGTCATCACCGCCGACCGCCATCCGCACGGTCTCGACGACGTCGAAGCGCGGATCGTGTCGCGGCTGTCGATGGGGCTGGTCGCCGATATCAAGACGCCGAGCGCCGAGTTGCGCCGCGCGCTGCTCGACCACCGGCTGGGCGAACTGCCCGACGTCAACGTGCCCGAGGATGTGCTCGAACTGCTCGCGCTCAAGATCACCGGATCACTGCGCGAGGTCGAAGGCGCGCTCAACCGCTTGGTCGCCTATGCGCAGCTGACCGGGGAGGCGATCGACCTCGACTTCGCGCAGGCGACGCTCGGCGACGTGCTGCGCGGCGGGACCAAGCGAATCACGATCGACGAGATCCAGCGCGCGGTGTCGGTGCATTTCGACCTCAAGCCGGTCGATCTGGTGTCGGCGCGCCGTGCGGTCGTGGTCGCGCGCCCGCGCCAGATCGCGATGTATCTCGCCAAGCGCCTGACGACGCGCTCGCTGCCGGAGATCGGCCGCAAGTTCGGCGGGCGCGATCACTCGACCGTGATCCACGCGGTGCGCCGGATCGAGGAACTGCGTGGGTCGGATCACGAGATCGACGGCGCGGTGAAGGCGCTGATCCGGCAGTTGGAGGGCTGAAAACGCTTCCAATGTAGGATTTCGCCTGACACTGTTCGGCGATGTCCCGTTCGAATATCGCTATGCCCAATTCACGATGCGATGGCTCGTCTCAAACCGTCGCTGATAGTGTAACCCTAGTGTAACCTTAGCTGTCAGACCTGCAACCCGATCGCCTGTTGCGCCGCGCGCAAGGTCGGCGCGGCGAGGGTACGAGCCTTCTCGGCACCATGCTCCAACGCGCCGGCCACCGCAGCGCGATCATCGAGCAGGCGCGTTAGCCGCTCCCGGATTGGGCCGAGCTCAGCGACTGCGAGGTCGGCGAGGGCGGGCTTAAACTGGCCGAAGCCTTGACCGCCGAACTGCGCGATCACGTCGGCCGGCGTGATATCGGCCAGTGCGGCGTAGATCGTCACGAGGTTCTTCGCTTCCGGGCGTGCATCGAGTCCCTCGACGCTCTCCGGCAACGGCTCGGGATCGGTCTTCGCCTTCTTGACCTTCGCCACGATCGTGTCGTCCGAATCGATCAGGTTGATCCGCGACAGGTCCGACGGATCGGACTTCGACATCTTCGCCGCGCCGTCGCGCAACGACATGATCCGCGGCGCGGCCTTCGACACGAACGGCTCGGGCAGGGTGAACAGGTCGATCCCGAAATCGAGGTTGAACTTGGTCGCGATGTCGCGCGCCAGTTCGAGATGCTGCTTCTGGTCCTCGCCGACCGGCACGTGGGTCGCCTGATACGCCAGCACGTCGGCGGCCTGGAGCACGGGATAAGTGAACAGCCCGACGCTTTGCGTCTCGCCCTTCTTGCCCGCCTTGTCCTTCCACTGCGTCATGCGATTCAGCCACCCCATCCGCGCGGTGCCCGACAGCAGCCAGGACAGCTCCGAATGCGCCGGTACGCGCGCCTGGTTGAACAGGATCGAGCGCTCGGGATCTATCCCGCAAGCCAGTAGCGTCGCGGCCATCTCGATCGTCGCATTGGCCAGCTCGCTCGCCACCACCGGCTGGCTCAGCGCGTGGAGGTCGGCGAGGAAGAACAGGCACACGTCGTCGGCGCCCATCGCGTCCTGCATCGCGACCCATTGCTTGATCGCGCCCAGATAATTGCCGAGGTGCAGATTGCCGGTGGGCTGGATGCCGGAAACGACGCGCATCATGGTTCCTAGAGTTGTTCCTGACCGGTCGGCTTGCCCGGACGGCGGCGGCCGAGCAGGGCCTTCAAGTCGCTGAGCCGATACGCGCCCGTGACGAAGCACGCCAGCGCGTACACCGCGCCGCCGCCTGCGACAAACGCGGTCAGGGCGAGCCCGCGGCGGAGGATGCTGCCGGTCAGATAGGGGTCCACCAGCGGATCGAGGAACCACAGCGCAACGCCCATCAGGATCGCCGCCACCAGCAATCGCGGAATGCGGCGGCGCAGGCGCGCGTCGGTCTGGAAATGGCCGCGCTTCCTGAGCGTGAAATAGAGCATCGCGACGTTGACGCTCGACGCGATCGCGGTGGCGAGCGGCGGCCCGGCATAGTGGAGCGTGGGGATCAGGATCAGGTTGCCGACCAGGTTCACCGCGACCGAGATCATCGCGTAGCGGACCGGCGTCTTGGTATCCTCCCGTGCGTAGAATCCCGGTGTCAGTACCTTGACCAGCACGTAGGACGGCAGACCCAGGGAGAAGGCCGCGAGCGCCCAGGAGCAGGCGATGGTCGCCTCGGCGGTGAACGCGCCGTGCTGGAACAGCCCGCGGATGATCGGCTCGGCGCCGACCATGAAAGCGACTGTGGCGGGCAGGGTGAGGAACAGCGCGAGCTCGATGCCGCGGTTCTGCGTGTCCATCGCTTCGTCATATTTGCCGGTCGATAGCAGACGCGAGACGGTCGGTAGCAGGATCGTGCCCAGCCCGATGCCGATCAGCCCGAGCGGCAATTGGTTCAGCCGGTCGGCATAATAGATATACGAGATCGACCCCTGATCGAGCAGCCCGCCGGCAAGCGCCGTCGAGATGGCGAGGTTGATCTGGACCGCCCCGGCGCCAATCGCCGCCGGAATGATCAGCCGAAGCAACTGGCGCATGTCGTCGTCGACGACCGGGCGGCGGATCCGCAGGCTGACGCCCGCCTGTCGGCACGCGAACATCAGCCAGAGCAATTGCAGGACACCACCGACCGTGACCGAAATCGCCTGCGCCCGCGCGGTCATATAGGCGGCGTCCGGGCCCTGGCCGTGGAAGAACCAGAGCGCGCCGACCATCGAGATGTTGAGCAGAATCGGCGCCGCCGCATTGACCCAGAAGCGGTTGAGCGAATTGAGAATCCCGCCCAGCAGCGACGCGAGGCTGATCAGCATCAGATACGGGATCGTGTAGCGCGACAGCTCAACCGCGAAGGCGAACTGATCACGCGTCGGATGCTTGAACCCGCCCGACAGCCCCCAAGTCAGCGGCCAGGCGGCGATCAGCATGACGACGGTGAGCACGACGAGGATTGGCAACAGCACCGCAAGCGCGCTCTCGGCGAACTTCAGCCCAGCGCTTAGCTCACCCTCTTCGCCGACCTTTCGATTGAACATCGGAATGAACGCCGCGGAGAACGCTCCCTCGGCGAACAACGCGCGAAACATGTTGGGCAGGCGGAACGCGACGAAGAAGGCGTCCGACGCGAAGCTCGCGCCGACATAGGTCGCCTGGAGTGTGTCGCGGACCAGCGCCAGGACGCGGCTGGCGAGCGTCAGCCCGCCGACCGATCCCAGCGCCTTGGTCAGGTTCATCGCTTGTCCCCGGCCAGCGCCCTCAGGCGTTGCCCGCGGCGCCCTCGGCTTCGGCCGCTTCCTTGGCCTGGAGCTGCTGCAGGTACAGCGAGCCGAAGTCGATCGGATCGAGCATCAGCGGCGGGAAGCCGCCGTCGCGCACGGCGTCGGCCACGACGCGGCGGGCGAACGGGAACAACAGGCGCGGCGCTTCGCCGAGCATGAACGGCTGGAGCTGTTCGTCGGGGACGTTACGCGCGCCGAACAGGCCGGCATAGAGCACCTCGACGAGGAACGCGGTCTGCTCCTCGGTCTTGGCCTTGACCTCGATCTTCAACGTGACCTCATGGACGTCCTCGCCGACCTTGTTGGCGCCGATGCCGAACTCGACCTCGATGTTGGGCTGGGTCTGCGACTGGAAGATCGTCGGCGCGCTTGGGCTTTCGAACGAAAGATCCTTCACATATTGCGAGATCATGCCGATCGCCGGCAGATTGTCGGCGCCGTTGGCGAGGTTCGCGTCGGCGTTAACTTGATCGTCCATTTGCCCTGATACTTCCCTGTCAGAATTGGTGAAATCGCGCCCGCATGATACGCGGGGCTGCGAAGTGCGCTGCGCCTAGCAGCCGCTTCGGGCTAGTTCAACGCCGGGTCGTTGGACCCGGTATTTGAATCGCGCGTTTTTGTGCCTATGTTGGACACCGGTCAAGGTGGAGTTCCAGTGCTCGTTTATATCGTCATTCTCGCGATGGTTGCCGTCTTCCTGGGGCTGCGCCTTTATGCTGTGCTCGGCAAACGGACCGGGCATGAGCAGGTTTTGCGTAACCCGACGGACGACCGTCCGGCCCCGCCGTTGACGATTCCGCGCGTGGTCGATGCTGCGCCGGAAGTTCGCGATCAAGGGCCGCAGGCGATCGAGGCGCGGGCGCAATCGGGCTTGCGCGCGCTGATCGCCGCCGATCCTGCGTTCGACGTCGCCGGGTTCCTCGACGGCGCGAAGAGTGCCTATCGGATGATCCTCGAAGCATTCTGGAAGGGCGACACCGAGACGCTCGACTGGCTGACCGAGGATCACGTCCGCGACGCGTTCGGCGAGGCGATCAAGGCACGGGGCGAGGCGGGTCATGTGCTCGACAACCGACTCGTTGCGATCGAGCGCGCGCTGATCACCGAAGCAACGCTGACCGGCCGGCAGGTGCGGATTACCGTGGCATTCGATGCCGATATCGCTGCGGTGACTCGCGACGCCGAGGGCAATTTGATTGCCGGGTCGCTGAGCGACGCGGAGGTGACGCACGACGTCTGGACCTTCTCGCGCACGCTAAAGAGCGGCGACCCCAATTGGAAGCTCGCCGACACCGACGACGTCTAACCGCTATTGTCTCGCTCCACGCGTGCGGCCATTGAACGGGCTGCACGCGAGCAAGAGGGTGGTTGGTGATGTGGCGTAACGCGGCTCTGGGGATTGCGCTGATCTCATTCCTGTCGGCGTGCGGCGCGCGGATCGTTCCGCCATCGACCCCGACAGCGTCCGTGCCGGCGCCGGTGCGCAAGCCGGTCGCTTCGACCCCTTTGCCACCCATCACAAACGACAATGCCGTTCCTACCGGCGCCAATGCCGCGGGCGCAGGGCTGGCCGTTGGGCCGGCGATCAGGTCGCTCGGCATCGATCGGGCGCGAGCGGCAAAGGCACTGACGGCGTTCCGGTTGAGTTGCCGCGAGCTGATGCGCCGCACCGACCAATCCGGTCTGACTCGTGGTGCCGATTGGCAGCCCTCGTGCACCGCAGCGCAGACAGCGAGCGACCCGCAAGCCTTCTTCGCTACCAACTTCGAAACGGTGCAGGTCGGCGACGGCAAAGCGTTCGCGACCGGATACTATATTCCGGAAATCAAGGGCTCACGCGACCGCCGGCCCGGATACGATGTGCCGATATACGGACGCCCCACCGACCTGATCGACGTCGACCTCGGCAAGTTCTCCGACGGGTTGAAAGGGAAGTCGATCCGCGGCCGAGTCGAAGGCAAGAGTTTCGTGCCCTATTACGACCGGACGCAGATCGAGGCCGGCGCGATGACCAACGCGTCGATCCTCGGCTGGGCGGCCGATCCCGTCGCGTTGTTCTTTCTCCAAGTTCAAGGATCGGGCGACGTGCGCCAGCCCGATGGATCGATGTTCCGGATCGGCTACGACAGCCAGAACGGGCGCGACTATACCGGGATCGGCAAACTGATGCGCGACCGGGGATTGCTCCAGCCGGGTCACGCCTCGATGCAGGATATCGTCGCCTATTTGCGCGCCAATCCAGAACAGGGTCGCGCGATCATGCGGGAGAACAAGAGCTATGTATTCTTCCGCGTACTGGACGGTCCGCCACTCGGGGCGTTGGGCTTGCCCGTCACTGGCGGAGTAACGATAGCTGCCGATGTGAAGTTCATCCCGCTCGGCGCTCCGGTGTTCCTGTCGATGGACCGGGTCGACGCCACGGGGCTGTGGATCGCCCAGGACACCGGTGGCGCGATCAAGGGCAGCAACCGCGTCGATACGTTCTGGGGCAGCGGGCGCGAGGCGGAAGCAATCGCCGGCGGCATGTCGGCGCACGGCACGGCGTTTCTGCTGGTGCCGATCGGAACGCTTGCGCGGCTGCAGGGAGGCACGAATGGCGGGACGCCTCAACCCTGACGAAGCGGCGCTTTGGGCGCGCGTGATGGCGACGGTGACCCCGTTGCCTGGTGCGAAGTCGGTCAAGCCCGTCGGAGGGGTTGGGTGGGGAGTGCCCCAAGCCGCGGCGGCAGTGGTTAGGACCCACCCCAGCCCCTCTCCTAAAGAGGAGGGCCTAAAGAAGAAGTCCTCGCCTAAAACCGTCCCCGGCACCACGCTAGACGGCGCCTGGGACCGCCGTCTCGCCCGCGGGTCGGTCGAGCCCGATACGACCGTCGACTTGCACGGTCACACGTTGGGCTCCGCTCATGGCATGCTTGACGCAGCGCTCGAACGGTCGCGCTTACGGGGCGACCGGGTTATTCTGCTCATCACAGGCAAGCCGCCCCGACCCAGCAGCGAACGCCCGCACGCACGCGGCGCGATCCGCGCGGCGGTCGGCGATTGGCTGCATGCGTCGCGCCATGCCGAAGCGATTGCCGCGGTACGTGGCGCGAGTCCGCGGCATGGTGGCGCCGGGGCGCTGTACATCGTCTTGAGAAGACCCCGCGCGGCACCGAAATCTTAACCCTTTCGGTCTTAAATCTGCGCAATTGGGCGCGTTTCGCGCGAGCGGGGATGTTCGGAGCGTAATGGAATCAGCATCGCTGAAAGGCCGGGCGATTACCTTCGCTTTGTGCGCTGGCGCGGTGGTGTTCATCCTTGCCGTGCTGGCGACGTCGCATGGTACGCTTAGCTTCGACAATTTAACCCGAGCGCTCGTCCCCGCGATCGTGTGCGCGGTATTTTCCTGGGCTGCTGCAGAGCGAGCGATCGGCACGACCGCGAGCGCGCTCGACGCCGCGATCGGCCGGATTGCGGAAGCCGCGCGCGGCGACCTCGAAAGCCCCGTCCCACCCGAAGTCGGTGCCGTCGTGCCGCACTTGGGACGAGCGATGGACGGCCTGTTTCAACAGGTCGCCGCCAACCTCGACAGCGTCCATCGGCTCGCGATGTATGATCCCGTCACCGCCCTGCCCAATCGCACCCACTTCCGCCGCGTCGCCGAACGCGAGTTGTCGGAAATGCCCGCGGGGGACGTCGCGGCGTTGCTGTTCATCGATCTCGACCGGTTCAAGGCCGTCAATGACACGATGGGACATGCGACGGGCGACGTGCTGCTCGGCATGGTCGCCAACCGCCTGCGCGCGGTCGCCGACAGCGTTACTGCTGCCGGCGGTATCGCCAAGCCGCTGATCGGGCGGCTGGCGGGCGACGAATTCACCATGCTGTTTCCCAAGCTGGACGACGCGCACCAGGCGGCGCGGATCGCGCGCGGGGTGCTCTACGCCCTGACCGAGCAGTTCGACCTGGCCGGGGCTGACGTAGAGATCGGGGCGTCGATCGGCATTGCTATGCGTCCCGCGCATGGCACCACGCTTCACGATTTGATGAGCGCTGCTGATGCGGCGATGTATCACGCCAAGGCCGGTGGCCGTGGCCGCACCGAGCAATTTTCCGACGAAATCGCCGCGCAATTATCCGACCGCGCCGAACTCGAGGTCGATCTGCGCAGTGCGATCGAGCGCGGCCAATTCGCCTTGGTCTATCAGCCCCAAATGTCGCTCACCGACGGGAGTATCGTCGCGGCCGAGGCGCTGTTACGCTGGCACCATCCGTCGCACGGCATCAAATTGCCCGCCAGCTTCCTGCAGCGCGCCGAGGAAACAGGCCTGATCGTCGAGATCGGCGACTGGGTGATCGCCGAGGTCGCTGGCACCATCCGGCGTTGGGCCGATGCCGGGATCGCGCAGCGGTTGGCGATCAACATCAGCCAACGCCAGCTTGACCATGCGATGTTTTTTCGCCGTCTACGCGACGCGATGCACGCTGCGGGCGCGCCCGCGCGGCTGCTGGAGCTTGAGATCACAGAGACGTTGGCGATGCATGCCAGCAGCGACGTGATCGAGGCGATCGCCGCGCTGCGCAGCGACGGTGCGACGATCGCGATCGACGATTACGGCACGGGCCATTCGAGCGTCGCGCGGCTGCGCACGCTGCCGATCGATCGCATCAAGCTGGACCGCAGTCTCATCGAACACATCGCCACCAAGGTCGAGGCGCGTCAGATCGCACAATCGATGATCGGGTTGATCCACGGCCTGGGTTGCGAAGCCGTGGCCGAGGGCATCGAATCCGTCGATCAGGCCGAGATTCTGCGCGTGATCGGCTGCGACGTCGTCCAGGGTTATGCCGTCGCCGAGCCGATGGACGAGCCGAGCCTGATCGCCTGGTCGCGCGGCGACGATCAGGGCGAGGCGTTAGCAGGCTAGCCCTACGCCGCGAGCTTCCGAAGCACGTAGTGTAGGATTCCGCCGTTCAGGAAATATTCGAGCTCGTTGACCGTATCGATCCGGCAGCGCGTGACGAACGTCTCCGTTGAGCCGTCGGCGCGGGTCAGCTCGACTTCGACGTCCTGACGCGGACGCAGCCTCGCGATGTTGCGGATCGTAAAGGTCTCGTCGCCGGTCAGCCCGAGCGTCTGGCGAGTCACGCCGTCCGCGAACTGCAGCGGGAGCACGCCCATCCCGACCAGATTCGAGCGGTGGATGCGCTCGAAGCTCTCGGTGATCACCGCGCGCACGCCGAGCAGGTTGGTGCCCTTCGCCGCCCAGTCGCGCGACGAGCCTGTGCCGTATTCCTTGCCCGCGACGATCACCATCGGGACGCCGTCGGCCTTGAAGCGCATCGCGACGTCGTAGATCGGCATGGTGACGCCGTCGTAGCGCGACATGCCGCCTTCGACGCCGGGGACCATCTCGTTCTTGATGCGGATGTTGGCGAAGGTGCCGCGGACCATGACTTCGTCGTTGCCGCGCCGGGCGCCGTAGGAGTTGAAGTCGGCGCGAGTAACCTGGTGTTCTTGCAGGAAAGTTCCGGCCGGCGAATCCGCCTTGATCGACCCCGCGGGGCTGATGTGGTCGGTGGTGATGCTGTCGCCCAAAATCGCCAGCGGGCGCGCTTCGATGATGTCGGCGACGGGGGCCGGGGTCATCGTCATGCCCTCGAAATAGGGCGGGTTGTGGATGTAGGTCGAGCCGGCGCGCCACGTGTAGGTGTCCGACCCTTCGATCTCGATTTCGCGCCACTTGGCGTCACCCTGGTAGACCGCGCCGTAGCGCGTTTCGAACATGTGGCGGTCGATATTCGCGGCCATCAGTTCGCCGATTTCCTGGTTGGTCGGCCAGATGTCCCTGAGGAAAACGTCGGCGCCGGCCTGGTCCTGCCCGATTGGGGTTTCGACCATATCCTCGGTCACCGTGCCCTTGAGCGCATAGGCGACGACGAGCGGTGGGGAGGCGAGGAAGTTGGCGCGCACGTCGGGCGACACGCGGCCTTCGAAGTTGCGGTTGCCCGACAGCACCGACGCCGCGACGAGATCATTCTCGTTGATCGCCGCCGACAGTTCGGGCGCGAGCGGCCCGCTGTTGCCGATGCACGTCGTGCAGCCGTAGCCCACAAGGTTGAACCCGATCGCGTCGAGATCGGCGGTCAGCCCCGCCTTGGTGAGGTAATCGGTCACCACCTGCGATCCCGGCGCGAGGCTGGTCTTGACCCACGGCTTGGGGCTCAGACCCTTCGCCCGCGCCTTGCGCGCGACCAAGCCCGCCGCGACCAGCACGCTGGGGTTGGAGGTATTGGTGCAGCTGGTGATCGCCGCGATCACAACGTCGCCGTCGCCGAGGTCGTGCGAGCGGCCTTCGACCGCGACGCGATTCGGCCGTTCCTTGTGGTAGATCTTCGACAGGTCGCCGTTGAAGACTTCGTCGACCTTGTTGAGGCTCACGCGGTCCTGCGGGCGCTTGGGCCCTGCGAGGCTCGCCACCACTTCGCCCATGTCGAGTTTGAGCGTGTCGGTGAACACCGGGTCGGGCGCATCCTTGTGCCGCCAGAACCCCTGCGCCTTGGCATAAGCCTCGGTCAGCGCGACC
>JBDSED010000005.1:0-7403 GCA_039920225.1 Sphingomonas sp. | reverse complement strand
TGACCGACCGGCAGAAAATGCTGGCCAGCGTCACCGCGCTCAAGTGCCGTCGTTCGCTGCCCCCGGGGCATGACATGGCGCTGGTCTGGTCGGGCAAGATCGCCAGCGCGAGCGGCAAGCCCGCCGGCACCGACCAGCGGTTCGATTACACCGTGCGCAAGCCGTTCGCCGCGCGTTTCGAATGCAGCCGCACCAACGCGCAGGCGGGGTGCAACCCGGTCGAGAAGGCGTATCTGCGCTTCACCGCGCCGATCGCGATGAGTCTGGCGCAACAGATGCGGATCACCACCGCCGACGGCACGATCATCAAGCCGGTGTTCGACAAGGACGAACAGAAATCGGCGACGATCAGCGACATTACCTTTGCCGCGCCGATGCCCTATTCGACCACCGCGAAGGTCACCATTCCGGCAGGCGTCAAGGACGAGAGCGGCCGGGCGCTGACGAACGGCGAACGCTTTCCGCTCGACATCCGCATCGACGCGGCGCCGCCGCTGGTGAAGTTCGCCGCTTCCTTCGGCATCCTCGAGCTCAAGGAGGGCGGCGTGCTGCCGGTGACGGTGCGCAACGTCGAACCGTCTTTGCAGGGCAAGAACCTCGCGGTCGCCGGCCAGTCGCTGCGGATCGAGGGGTCGGACGGCAAGATCGCCGAATGGCTGCGCACGGTCGACAGCGCCGACGATTACGACGTCGAAGATATCATGAAGGGCGACGAGGTCGTCGGCCATATCCAGAATACCGGGTCGAAACCGATCCTGACGGGCGCCAATGCAGGCTCGCCGATGAAGATCGGGCTACCCGGCAAGGGCAGGGATTTCGAGGTTGTGGGCATTCCGCTGTCGAAGCCCGGCTTCTATGTCGTCGAGCTCGCAAGCCCGGTGCTGGGCCAAGCGTTGCTCGGCCGCAAGGCGCCGCGCTACGTCGCGACCGCCGCGCTCGTCACCAACATGGCGGTCCATTTCAAATGGGGCCGAGAGAAGAGTCTCGCCTGGGTGACTGGCCTCGACAGCGGCCAGCCGGTGGCGAACGCGGCGGTGACGGTCACGGACAGTTGCACCGGGCAAGTGCTCGCCAACGGCAAGACCGACCGCTCGGGCGCGGTGTTCATTCCGGAAGGGCTGCCTGAACCGGCCGCCTATGGCGGCTCCTGCTACGAAGGCTCAACCGACCAGCCGCTGATGATTTCCGCGCGTGCGGGCGACGATTTCAGCTTTACCTTGAGTGGCTGGGGCGAGGGCATCCGGCCTTACGATTTCGACTTGCCCTATGGCTATTCGAAGTCGGGCGAGGTGTTCCACACCGTGTTCGACCGCGCCTTGGTCCGCCAGGGCGAAACGATCCACATGAAGCACATCGTCCGTCAACCGATGGGCGCGGGCTTTTCGATCGGACCGGGCTTTACCGGCACGCTACGCCTGTCGCACCGCGGATCGGACACGCAATTCGACTTGCCCCTGACGATCGACGCCAACGGTATCGGTGAGACCGAATGGGTCGCGCCAAAGGCCGCGCCGATGGGCGATTACGATATCCAAGTGATCGGCAAGGGCGACGAGACGATCTATACAAACCAGTCGTTCAAGGTCGACGAATACAAATTGCCAACGATGCGCGCGACGGTGACCGGGCCGAAGATTGCGGCGGTGCGGCCCAAGTCGCTGCCGCTCGATCTGTTCGTCGGCTATCTGTCGGGTGGCGGCGCGTCGAACCTGCCGGTCGAGATGCGCGTCGGCTATTTCGGCCGCTCGGCAACGTCCGAGGGCTATGACGGCTACACCTTCGGCGGGACCGAGGTGAAGGAAGGGACCAAGCCGCTCAACGGCGAGGGCAACGAGGAGGAAAACCCGCTCCCACCGACCCAGACGCTGCCGGCGACGCTCGGTGCCGACGGCACCAGCCGCACCGCGGTCGATGTGCCGATGCTCGATTCACCCACCGACATGCTGGTCGAGATGGATTATCAGGACGCCAATGGCGAGGTGCTGACCGCGTCCAAGCGCATCCCGATCTTCCCCTCGGCAGTATTGCTTGGGGTCAAGACAGACGGCTGGCTGATGAAGCAGGACGATCTGCGGCTGAACTTCGTCGCGCTCGACACCGACGGCAAGCCCATGAAGGGCAAGAACGTCCAGGTCGCGCTCTACAGCCGCCAGGTGCTTACCGCGCGGCGGCGGCTGATCGGTGGCTTCTATGCGTACGACAACCAGATGAAGACCGCGCGAATCTCCGGGACCTGTACGGCCACGACCGATTCGCTCGGCCTCGCCAAATGCTCGATCAACCCGGGCGTGTCGGGCGAAGTCTATATCGTCGCGACCACCACCGACGCCAACGGCAACGTCAGCCGCGCGGTGCGATCGGTGTGGCTGGCGGGCGACCAGGATTGGTGGTTCGGCGGCGACAACGGCGACCGCATGGATGTTGTCCCCGAAAAAACGTCTTACAAGGCCGGCGAGACCGCGCGGTTCCAGGTGCGGATGCCATTCCGAGAGGCGGAAGCGCTGGTCACGGTCGAGCGCGAGGGCGTGCTGTCTAGTTTCGTCGCCAAGCTGTCGGGGTCGAACCCGGTGGTCGAAGTCGCCATGCCCGGCAGCTATGCGCCTGACGTTTACGTCTCGGTGATGGCGGTGCGCGGGCGCGCCAAATCGGGCGCGACGAGCTGGCTGCAAAGCATCGGGCGATCGCTCGGGCTGACTAGGGCGCCGGTCGAGGCGCAGGAGCCGACCGCGCTGGTCGATCTCGCCAAGCCGAGCTACCGCCTGGGCATTGCCAAGGTGAAGGTCGGCTGGGAGGGGCATCAACTCGCCGTCGCGGTCAAGGCCGATAAGCAGCGTTACGCCGCGCGCGATACCGCGATGGCCGACATCACGGTCAAGACGCCCGACGGCAAGCCGGCCAAGACCGCCGACGTGACGTTCGTTGCGGTCGATCAGGCATTGCTCCAGCTCGCGCCCAACGAGAGCTGGGACGTGCTGACCGCGATGATGGGTGACCGTCCGCTGTCGGTGGTCACCTCGACCGCGCAGACGCAAGTCGTCGGCAAGCGCCATTACGGCAAGAAGGCCGTCGAGGCAGGTGGCGGTGGCGGCGGCGACCTGTCGGGGCTCAACCGCGAGAATTTCCAGCCGGTGCTGCTGTGGCAGGGCAAGGTGCCGCTCGACGGCAACGGCCACGCCGCGGTCCGCGTCCCGCTCAACGACGCGCTGTCGAGCTTCAAGCTGGTCGCAATCGCGACCGATGGCGCGCAACTGTTCGGCACCGGCAGCGCCGACATCCGCACCGCGCAGGACTTGAGCGTCTATGCCGGGATTCCGCAAATGGTCCGCACGGGCGACCAGTTCGCGGCGGGCTTTACGCTGCGCAACGGCTCCGACAAGCCGATGACAGTGACGGCGAACGTCGCGCTCGAGCCGCGCATCGCGGACGGCAAGCCGCTGACGGTTACCATTCCGGCGGGCGGCGCCGCGCCGATCGCGTGGAACCTCACCGCGCCGATGGGCGCAGGCCAACTCAAATGGACGGTCAGCGCCAAGTCTGCTGACGGCAAAGCGGTCGACAAGCTGACCACGACGCAGGAGGTCATCGACACCTATCCGAGCGACGTGTGGGCGGCGACGCTGACCCGCGTCGGGGCCAATGGCGGATCGATCCAGGTCGCGCCGCCCGCCGGGGCGATCCCTGGGCGTGGCGTGGTCGATATCCAGCTTACCGACACGCTCGCGCCGCCCTTGGTCGGGGTGCGCCGGTTCATGAGCTACTACCCGTACGATTGCTTCGAACAGCGCCTAAGCCGCGCGATCGCGCTCGGCGACATGGGGATGTGGCAGTCGCTGGTTGGCGATTTGCCAACGTATCAGGCCAATGACGGCCTGCTGCGTTACTGGCCCGATTCGAAGATGGCAGGGTCGGAAGCGCTGACCTCCTACGTCCTGTCGGTCACCGCCGATGCCGGGCTGCCGATCCCAGAGGCCGCCAAGACGAAGATGATCGAGGGACTGAAGGCGGTGCTCGACGGGCGCTTGCGGCACGAGGATTATGGCGACGTCCGGCTGATGCGGCTGGCCGCGTTCAACGCGATCGCGCGCGCGGGTGCGGCGACCCCGGCGATGCTCGGCCAGATCAGCATGACGCCGATGGAAATGCCGACCTCGAACCTCGCCGACTATCTCGTCGCGCTCGACAAGGTGCCGGGGCTTGCCAACGCCACAGCGCTCAAGGCCAAGGTCGAGGCGGTGCTGCGCACGCGTCTGGTCTATGAGGGCACGCGGCTCGATCTGTCCGACCAGGACAAGGCGCCATGGTGGCTGATGTCCTCGGCCGACGAAGGATCGATCAAGGCGGTGATCGCGACGCTCGGCCGGCCCGGTTGGAACGACGACGCGGCCAAGATGATGGTCGGGGTGGCGTTCCGTCAGGTCCGTGGGCGCTGGGACACGACCACCGCCAATGCGTGGGGCACGATCGCGGCGAAGAAGTTCGGCACACTCTATCCTGCCGCGGCGATCACCGGCACCACGACGATGTCGCTAGGCACCCAGACGATCAGCCGCGCCTGGCCGCTGGCGAACGATCAGCGCCAGGTCAGCTTCCCGCTCCCCGCGGGTCCGATGGCGCTCAGCCTCAACCAAGGGGGCGGTGCGGCGCCGTGGGCGACGGTGCAGGTGTCGGCTGCGGTGCCGCTCAAGCAGGCGGCGTTCTTCGGCTACCGGATGTCCAAGAAGGTCGAGCCGATCAGCCAGCGCGTGAAGGGGCAATGGACGCGCGGCGACGTCGCGCGCGTGACGATTACGGTCGAGGCGACGGCCGAGCGCAACTGGGTGGTGGTCAACGATCCGATCCCGGCGGGCGCGACGATCATCGGCAATTTCGCCAACCAGTCGCAACTCCTCGCGAACCAGGAGAGCGGCGGGGGTGGGACCAATTTCCAGGCGACTGATGCCGACGGCAAATTGTGGGACGTCCAGGTCGGGGTGCAGCCCTCCTATATCGAACGCCGCAACGATTCGTGGCGTGGCTTCTTCGGCTGGGTGCCGCGCGGCAGCTTTACGGTGGCGTACGTCATGCGGCTGAACGCGCCGGGGACGTACAACCTGCCGTCGAGCCGAGTCGAAGCGATGTATTCGCCCTCGATCAACGCCCAGGTGCCCAACGCGGCGTTCACGATCCGGGACAAGTGAGGGGTCAGCCCTACTGCTCCCCTCCCTTCCAGGGAGGGGAATGATGAGCGGGGTGCGTGACGTCCTTGGTGCCGCCTGGGCCCGGACGCGGCGTGTCGAGGCGCGTATCTATGACGCGATCGCGCGGGCAGGTGGTTGGCTGATCGACCACCGTCCGCGGACGCGGCGGCACTGGATGTGGACCGGGCTCGGCGCGCTACTGGCCGTGTTCCTGACACTGAATTTTCTGACGATGCCGCCGCGAATGCCGGATTATGCATCGGTGCGGGCGGCGTGGCAGCCGTCCGAGGCGTGGCTCTACGACCGCAACGGCGTGCTGATCGATTCGTCACGCGTCGATTTCGCGCGGCGGCGGCTCGGCTGGACGCCGCTCGACAAGATCGCGCCGCCCGTCGCCGACGCTTTGGTCGCAGCCGAGGATCATCGCTTCTACGCGCATGGCGGGGTCGATTGGCTGGCGACGCTGGCCGCGTTGCGCAACCGGCTCGAGAGCAAGCCATCACGCGGTGCGTCGACGCTGTCGATGCAAGTCGCCGGGTTTCTCGCGCCCGATCTCGCCCCGCCGGGTTCACGCAGCTGGATCGACAAGATCCGCCAAATCCGAGCCGGCCTCGCGATCGATGGCGCGTGGGGCAAGCCGCAGCTTCTCGAGGCCTATCTGAACCTCGCGGGCTATCGGGGCGAGGCGCAGGGGATCGGCGCGGCGGCGCTCGGGCTGTTCGGCAAGACGCCCGACGCGCTCAGCCGCGACGATGCATTGCTACTCGTCGCTTTGCTGCCCGACCCGCAGGCCAGCGCCGCGACGGTAGCGCGCCGCGCTTGTAGGCTGTCGCAGGGCAAGGACTGCGCGACGTTCGAGGCGGCGGCGTTCTCGATGCTGGGCCCGACGCGTAGCCTGCAGCTCGACCCCGGTCTCGCCCCGCACCTCGCCCAGCGGCTGTTGACCAAGCCGGGACTCAGGATCACGACGACGCTCGACGTCAACGTCCAGCGCCTCGCGATCGGCGCGCTCAAGCGCCAGTTGGAAGGGCTGGGCGGGAGCCGCGCCCGCGACGGCGCGGTCGTCGTGCTCGACAATGCGACCGGCGACGTGCTCGCCTATGTCGGCGGAATCGGCGGCAATTCGACCGCCGCCGCGGTCGATGGGGCGAACGCCTATCGCCAGGCCGGCTCGACGCTCAAGCCCTTCCTCTACGCGCAGGCGATAGAGAAGGGGTATCTGACCTCGGCGTCGATCCTCGACGATTCACCGGTTCAGCTCGACACCGCGTCGGGGCTCTACGTGCCGCAGAATTACGACAAGGGGTTCAAGGGGCCGGTGTCGGTGCGATCGGCGCTGGCGGGATCGCTCAACGTGCCGGCGGTGCGGACATTGCTGCTGGTCGGGGTCGATTCGTTCCGCGATCGGCTGTTCGACACCGGCTACGAGGGGCTGGTCGAGGACGGCGACTATTACGGCTACAGTCTGGCCCTCGGCTCGGCCGAGGTCACGCTTCTCGAACAGGCCGATGCCTATCGCAGCCTCGCTAATGGGGGTCGGTGGAACCCGTGGCGGCTGACCGCGACCGATCCACGTCCCGAAGCGCGCGCGGTCACCACCCCGCAAGCCGCGTGGATCGTCGCCAACATGATCGCGGATCCCAATGCGCGTGCCGTCACCTTCGGGCTCGATTCGTCGCTCCGCCTGCCGTTTTGGGCGGCGGTCAAGACCGGCACGTCGAAGGCGATGCGCGACAATTGGTGCGTTGGCTTCTCGGATCGCTATACCGTCGCGGTGTGGGTCGGGAACGTCGAGGGCGACGCGATGCGCGCGGTGTCGGGGACGAGCGGCGCTGCACCGGTGTGGCGCGATCTGATGCTAGCCCTCCACGCCGACCAGCCCGGTCGCGCGCCTGCCATGCCGGCCGGTGTCGAGGCGCGGACGATCGCTTACACCGGCAATATCGAGCAGCCGCGGCGGGAGTATTTCGTAAAAGGCACGGGCATGACGCTGATCGCCAGCGCGCCGCCCGAATCGCGCCGCCCGCGCATCACCAATCCGGTATCGGGCAGCGTCTATGCGATCGACCCCGACATCCCGATCGATCGCCAGCGGCTGGCGGTGGCGGTGACCGGCGACGCGATGACGCACCGTCTGTTGCTCGACAAGCACGACCTCGGCGACGCCAGCACTGCGCCGTTGATCCTGCCGGGTCCCGGTCGGCACCGGCTCGCCTTGCTCGACCT
>JBDSED010000004.1:0-8313 GCA_039920225.1 Sphingomonas sp. | reverse complement strand
GAAGGCCAACGGCATGCCGGAAATCCACTCGCTGCTGCCGGTGCTTGGCCTGCTGCAGAACCAGGGCCGCAAGGTCGCGCTGGTCACCGACGGCCGGCTGTCGGGCGCGTCGGGCAAGGTGCCGGCGGCGATCCACTGCTCGCCCGAAGTGCTCGGCGGCGGACCGCTCGCCCGTGTGCGGGACGGCGATGTGATCCGGCTGGATGCGGTTGCCGGCAGGCTTGAGGCGCTCGTGGATTCGGTTGAATGGGATAATCGCGAACTGGCCGAAGCGCCGCCGCCTGCCGAAGGGATGGGCCGCGAGCTGTTCGGGCTGTTCCGCGGCGCGGCGGACGAAGCTGAACTGGGCGCGTCGGCGATTTTGGCGGGAGCTGGTCTGTGATGGAAGTCGTCGCGGTCGATATCGGCGGCACGCACGCCCGCTTCGCCATCGCGGAGGTAGCGGGCGGCAAGGTCGTGTCGCTCGGCCAGGAGATTACCCAGAAAACCGCCGAGCACGCCTCGCTCCAGACCGCCTGGCAGGATTTCGAACATCAATATGGCAAGCCGCTGCCGAAAGCTGCTGCGCTGTCGGTCGCTTCGCCGGTCGGCGGCGAGGTCATCAAGCTGACCAACAACCCCTGGATCATCCGTCCTGCGTTGATCCCCGATCGGCTCGGCGCCGACACTTATGTCATCATCAACGATTTCGGCGCGATCGCGCACGCCGTCGCGCAATTGCCCGATGAGGATTTCCTCCACATCTGCGGCCCCGAGCGTTCGCTGACACGTGATGGCGTGACCTCGATCTGCGGTCCTGGAACAGGGCTCGGCGTTGCCGGGGTGCTCCATGCTGGCGGGAGCTATCACGTGCTGCCGACCGAAGGTGGGCATGTCGATTTCGCTCCGCTCGACGGGTTCGAGGACGCGATGCTCACGCGACTGCGCAAGACCTTCACGCGTGTGTCGGCCGAGCGCGTCTGCGCCGGGCCGGCGATCGTCGCGATATACGAGACGCTGGCCGAGATCGAGGGCAAGCCGGTGCGGCACCTCGACGACAAGGCGATCTGGGGGCTGGCATTCGAAGGATCGGACAGTCTCGCCCTGGCCGCGCTCGACCGTTTCGTTCTCGCGCTCGGCGCGTTCGCCGGCGACCTCGCGCTGACCCAGGGCGCGAACGATGTCGTCATCGCGGGGGGTCTCGGGCTCAAGCTCAAGGACCATTTCGCCCGATCGGGCTTCGCCGAGCGCTTCACCGCCAAGGGCCGCTTCCAGCAAATGATGGCGGGCATCCCGGTCAAGCTCATCACGCATCCCCAGCCCGGCCTCTACGGCGCCGCGGCAGCCTTCGCGCAGGAACACGCCCAATGAACGACATCGAAGCCATCATGCGCGCTGCCCCCGTGATCCCGGTGATCGTGATCGATGATCTCGCGACGGCACGGCCGCTCGCCGAGGCGCTGGTCGCGGGCGGCTTGCCTGCGCTCGAAGTCACGATGCGCACCCCGGTCGCACTCGACGCAATCCGCGCGATGAAGGAAGTCCCCGGCGCGATCGTCGGCGCGGGGACGGTGATCAACGCGGAGCAGTTTGAAGCGGTGATGGACGCTGGCGTCGAATTCATCGTCTCACCCGGCCTGACCGAACGGCTAGCCGAGCCGATCATCGCCAGCGGTGTGCCCTATTTGCCCGGCATCGCCAATTCGGCCGACATCATGCGCGGACTTGACCTCGGCCTGACGCATTTCAAGTTCTTCCCCGCCGAAGCCAATGGTGGGCTGAAGGCGCTCAAGAGTCTCGCCGCGCCTTTCCATCAGTGCAAATTCTGCCCGACCGGCGGCGTGAGCGAGTCGAATGCGCACGAGTGGCTGGCGTTCGGTCCGGTGCTGTGTGTCGGCGGGAGTTGGGTGTGTAGTGGGACGCCTGAGGAAGTCGAAGCGAAGGCGCGCGCTGCGGCCACGCTTCGCCGCTAGCTACATCTCGCCGCGGGCGCGGCGGATGGCATACCACTTCTGCACGTTGGCGTTGTGCTGTTCCAGCGTGTCGGCGAACACGCTGCCGCCGGTGCCGTCGGCGACGAAATAGAGCGCGTTCGAGTCGGCCGGGTTCAGCACCGCATCGATCGACTGGCGCCCCGGATTGACGATCGCAGTCTTGGGGAGGCCAGTCATCGTGTAGGTGTTGTAGTCGTTCTTCGCGTTCTTTTCGGACAGCAGGATGCGCCGGCCGAGCGCCTTTCCGAGCGTGACCGGGTAGATGATCGTCGGATCGGCCTGGAGCATCATGCCGCGCTTCAGGCGGTTCGAATAGACCGCGGCCACCATGCGGCGCTCGCTCGCTATTCCCGTTTCCTTTTCGACGATCGAGGCAAGGATTATCGCTTCCTGCGGCGTGCGGACGACGAGGCCCGGCTTGCGCTTCGCCCAGGCCTTGGCGAGGTAATCGGTCATCGCGCGTTGCATATGGGCAACCACCGACGCCCGCGTGTCGCCGCGTTGATAGCTATAGCTGTCGGGCAGCAGCGATCCTTCGGCCGGGCGCGGGATCTCGCCGGTCAGCTCGGGCGCCGCCATGATGCGCTCCTGCGCCATGATCGACGGCATGCCTTCGGGGATCGTCACGAAGCGCTGGAGCGTCTTGCCGCCCTGGAGGACCTTAAGGATATCGGCCTGGCTGAGGTGCGCGGGGATGCCGAACTCGCCCGCCTTGATCCCCTCGCCGCCGCCAAGAATCTTTGCGAAGAGCACAAAACGGCCGGCCGAACGGATCGCGCCTGCTGCTTCGAGTTGCTTGGCTGCTTCGCTAAGCCCCGTGCCGGGCTTGATCGTCACGCTCAGGTTCTTGGGCGCCGGTCCGGCCCCGCCCCAATCGTGGATCGCCCACACGCCCGTGCCGACCAGCGCCAGCACCACGACCAGCCAGAAGCAGCCGAAGCGGCGCATCGCGGGCCTCAGATCGCCTTCATGACGAGGCTGGCGTTGGTGCCGCCGAAGCCGAAGCTGTTGTTGAGCACCGCCTTAACCTCACGCTTTTTCGCCACGAGGGGGACGAGGTCGACGCCTTCCGCGCCTTCCGACGGATTTTCGAGGTTAAGCGTCGGCGGCACGATCTGGTCGCGGATCGCGAGGATGCAGAAGATCGCCTCGACCGCGCCAGCGCCGCCGAGCAAATGCCCGATCGCCGATTTCGTCGAACTCATCGACACGCCCGAAATCGCATCGCCGAACAGCCGTTTCACCGCACCGAGTTCGATCAAATCGGCCATCGTCGACGTGCCGTGCGCATTGATATAATCGATGTCGGACGGCTGCATCCCGGCCCGCTTCAGCGCCATCTCCATCGACCGGTACGCGCCCGACCCTTCCGGTTCCGGCGCGGTCACGTGATAGGCGTCGCCCGACAGACCATAACCGACCACCTCGCAATAGATGTTCGCGCCGCGCGCCTTGGCATGTTCATATTCCTCGAGCAC
This sequence comes from Sphingomonas sp., assembly GCA_039920225.1. GTDB lineage: Bacteria > Pseudomonadota > Alphaproteobacteria > Sphingomonadales > Sphingomonadaceae > Sphingomonas. The sequence goes on along the minus strand of JBDSED010000004.1, from coordinate 4,862 downwards.
CACCACGCCGGCGCCTTCTCCCATCACGAAGCCTTCGCGGCCTTGATCATAGGGGCGGCTGGCCTGCTCTGGGCGGTCGTTATAGCTGGTGTTGAGCGCGCGGGCCGCCGCAAAGCCGGCGATGCCGATCGGGCAAATCGTTGCCTCGGCCCCACCTGCGAGCATCACGTCGGCGTCGTCCATCGCGATCATCCGCGCAGCATCTCCGATCGAATGCGCGCCGGTCGAGCACGCCGTGACCACCGCGTGATTGGGTCCCATCAACCCGTATTTGATCTGAACCTGGCCGGTGATGAGGTTGATCAGGCGGCCGTGGACGAAGTGCGGGCTGACGCGGCGCGGGCCCTTTTCGGCGAGCACCAGCGACTCGCTCTCGATGCCCGGCAGTCCGCCGATGCCCGACCCGATCGAACACCCCGCGCGATAACGTTCGGCCTCCGACATTTCGGTCAGGCCGGCGTCTTCGAGCGCCTGTCCCGCCGCGTCGATACCGAAAATGATGAAATCGTCGACCTGCCGCTGAACCTTGTGGTCCACGCGCTTGCCCGGATCGAAGCCATATTCATGGTCGGCCGGCTTCACTTCGCAGGCGATCGTGCAAGGATAGTCGCTCGCGTCGAAATGCGTGATCTGTCCCGCGCCCGATTTGCCGGCGAGGATGTTCTTCCACGTGGTTTCGACGTCGGCGCCCAAGGGGGTCACCAGGCCGAGGCCGGTTACGACTACGCGGCGCATGCCAATCTCCACATCATTGTCGTCAGGCGTTCGTCAAAGCGAAACGGCCCCCCGCCCTGGGTTACCCGGGACGGGGAGCCGTTCGTTACTCTACCCCGCGGCGATACGCCACGGACAGGGCTCAACCCTGGTTCGCGTCGATATAGGTGATCGCATCGTTGACGGTCGTGATCTTTTCCGCGGCATCGTCCGGGATTTCGACCCCGAATTCTTCCTCGAACGCCATCACCAACTCGACGATGTCGAGGCTGTCGGCACCGAGGTCGTCGATGAAGCTCGCTTCCGGCGTGACCGACGCGGCTTCGACGCCCAGATGCTCGACCACGATCTTCTTCACCCGGTCGGCAGTATCGCTCATTCGTCGCATCCCTCTGCTGTTCGGAGGCGCTGCCTCCGGGGTTTCCTGAACGCACGTAGAACGGGGTTACTGCCTGCGCAAGGGGGCGATGTCAGGCAGCCGTGAAGTCTGCCGGATAGAATTCGAGTCCGGCGAGCGCGGCGAAATACAGCAGCACATGGCGGCGCTGAGTCGGATTGGCGCCGGCCGCGGCGATGACACGAAGAACCGACGACGAGACCTTCGCGATCAGGCTTTTGCGGTCCGCGAGCAAAAGCCCGTCGTAGATCCCGTTTAATTTGGCCGTGTCGGCACCTTCCGCTTTGAGCGCCGATTCGACACCAAGCTTCGTCGCGCGCGCTTGGGTGTAGGAAACCGCAGCCTCCACCGCGTCAGGCGACCAATTGTGGGCGCTGCGGCAGGCGTCACGCGCGGCAATGAATGCGTCGCGGTCCGTATCGAGCGCACGAGCCGGATCGCTGCCGGCGGTGACGGCCGCTGCAACGCCGTTACCAATCCGCTGCATGATGGGCGCACCGAGCTTCGTTGCAATACAACCGACGTCGCCGGCCGCCGCCCAAGCCGACCCGGGCGCGAGCAACGCGGCAACGATCAGCAACCCCCTCACAGCATGGCCATCCCGCCGTTGACGTGGATCGTCTGTCCGGTGATGTAACCCGCCTCTTTGGACGCCAGATAAACCACCGCCGCACCGATATCCTCGCCCGTGCCGAGATCCCCCGCCGGAATGCGTGTCAGCAGCGCAGTCTTCTGCGCTTCGGGCAGTCCGTCCGTCATCGCCGAGCGGATGAAGCCCGGCGCGACGCAATTGACGGTGATGTTGCGGCTGGCGAGTTCCTGCGCCAGCGCCTTCGACATGCCGACCAACCCGGCTTTCGACGCGGCGTAATTGGCCTGGCCGGGATTGCCCGTCGCGCCGACGACCGAGGTTATCGAGATGACGCGGCCATAACGCGCCTTCATCATCGGCCTGGCGGCGGCGCGAATCAGGCGGAATGCCGCCTCCAGGTTGACGCGGATGACGGTGTCCCATTCCTCGTCCTTCATCCGCATCGCGAGATTGTCGCGCGTAACGCCGGCATTGTTGACGAGGATGTCGAGCTTGCCGCCGAGCGCCTCGACCGCAGACGGCACCAGCGCATCGACCGCCGCGCCGTCGGATAGGTTGCACGTCAGCGCGACATGATCGCCACCGAGCGAGGCGCGGAAGCCTTCCAGCTTATCGGCGTTCGATCCCGATACCGCGAGCCGGGCGCCCTGCCCCGCCAGCGCCTGCGCGATCGCGGAACCGATCCCACCCGAAGCGCCGGTCACCAGCGCGGTCATGCCTGTCAGGTCGAACATAAAATCGTTCCTCTATCCTTATCCGTCACCCTGAACTTGTTTCAGGGTCCATGTCTCCGCCCGCCGCCATCGCCGTGGCGAGATGGATGCTGGAAACAAGTTCAGCATGACGGCCTGCTAAAAATTCTTCGCCAGCGCTTCGATGTCTTCCATCGAAATCACGCTGGTCGCATCCACGTCGGGCGCGATGCGCTTGACCATCGGGGCGAGCACCTTGCCACCGAATTCGATGAAACGTTCGACACCGGTGTCGGCCATGTTGAGCACCGACTCGCGCCAACGGACCATGCCGGTGACTTGCTCGACCAACAGCTTGCGGATCGTATCGACGTCGCTGACGGGTTGGGCTGTTACGTTCGCGAAGACCGGGACCAACGGCGTGTCGATCCGCGCGTCGGTCAGCGCCTTGTCCATTGCATCGGCGGCGGGTTGCATCATCGGACAGTGGAACGGTGCCGACACCGGCAGCGCGATGGCGCGCTTGGCACCGTATTCCTTGGCAAGTTCGATCGCGCGGTCGATCGCCGCCTTGGCGCCGGAGATCACGACCTGCGATGGGTCGTTGTCGTTGGCGACGGTGCAGACTTCGCCTTGGGCCGCGGCGTCGGCGATCTTTTGCGCGGTGGCGAGGTCGGCGCCGAGCAACGCCGCCATGCCGCCTTGCCCAACTGGCACCGCGGCCTGCATAGCCTCGCCGCGGTGGCGCAGCAGCAGCGCCGTGGTCGCGAGGTCGAACGCACCGGCCGCGCACAAGGCGCTATATTCGCCGAGCGAATGGCCCGCGACATAGTCGGCCTTGTCGGCCAGCCGCAGGCGGCCTTCCTTTTCCAGCACGCGCAACGTCGCGATGGCGTTGGCCATGATCGCCGGCTGCGCGTTGGCGGTGAGCTGCAAATCCTCAGGCGGCCCTTCGAACATCAGCCGCGACAGGTGCTGGCCCAGCGCTTCGTCAACTTCCTGAAATACCGCACGCGCGACCGGACTTGCTTCGGCGAGCGCCTTGCCCATGCCGACCGCCTGGCTGCCCTGCCCCGGGAAAATGAACGCGCGCATCGTGCCTCTCCTTGCCTGGCCGCGGCAGTAGAAACGTGCGCTGGCCGACGCAAGTTTCTGAACCCGTGTTCAGTTCCAACGGCAGTTTGCGACACGTGGCGACCAATCTGCCAACCGGTGGCACATATCCGCGACGCCTCGCGCCCAGATTGATCCTCGACGCCAAGACACGACGTCGTTCGAAATGGAGGTTGTCATGAAGAAACTTATCCTCGGCGCCATCGCCGCGACGATGATTGCGATTCCTGTCGCGATCACGCCGGCATCGGCTGCGCCGCAGCGCGAAGTTACCAAGGTGAAGGTCAAGCCCAGTGGCCGCACCGTCGTCACGAAGCGGGTCGTACGCCCGGCGCCGCGCGCTAACGTTCGCCAATGGAACCGCGGCCAGCGGTTCGACCGCCGCTACGCGCAGAACTATCGCGAGGTGCCGAACTGGCAGCAGTATCGTAGCCGCCGCCTCTACCAGCCGCCCCGTGGGTATCATTGGGTGCGGTCGGGCAACGACGCGGTGCTGGTCGCCGTTGCCGGCGGGCTGATCGGCGCGGTCCTGTCGGGCGCGTTCAACTAGGTCAGCCATTCCGGGCGGGAACCTTGCTTTCCGCCCGGAAACCTGTATTGGAGCCGCCATCGGGGTGGAGAGCACGCGCTTTCCGCCCCGGTTGCTTTACGACGATAGCCGGAGGGGCGCTTCGCATGGTGCGGGCGTCAGCGATCGGCCAAAATGAGGTAAGATATGGCTCTTTACGAGCACGTGTTCCTTGCGCGCCAGGACCTGGCACAGGCGCAAGTGGACGCTCTGGCGGAAACCGCTACCAAGATCATCGAAGCCGGCGAAGGCAAGGTCGTCAAGACCGAAACCTGGGGCTTGCGCAGCCTAGCCTACCGCATCGCGAAGAACCGCAAGGCGCATTACGTGATGCTCGAGATCGACGCACCGGGCTCGGTCGTCGCCGAGCTGGAGCGCCAGACCCAGATCAACGAAGACGTGATCCGCTACATGACCGTCAAGGTCGACGAGCACGAGGCCGGCCCGACCGTGATGATGCGCAAGGGTGAGCGCGACCGCGAACGCGGCCGTGAACGCGGCGATCGTCCCGACCGTGACCGCGGTCCCCGCGGCGGCTTCGACAGCGAATAAGGATTAGACACATGGCACGACCCTTTTTCCGCCGCCGCAAAAGCTGCCCGTTTTCCGCCAAGGATGCGCCCCGGATAGACTATAAGGACGTCCGGCTGCTCCAGGGTTTCGTCTCCGAGCGTGGCAAGATCGTCCCCTCGCGCATCACCTCGGTGAGCGCGAAGAAGCAGCGCGAGCTCGCCCAGGCGATCAAGCGCGCCCGTCATCTGGGCCTGCTGCCCTACCTCGTTAAGT
>JBDSED010000003.1:0-12543 GCA_039920225.1 Sphingomonas sp. | reverse complement strand
GCGATCCGCAGCACGCGCTCCGCCTCGCGATAATTGGCCGGATTCTCGGTCGCGATCAACGCGTGTCCATAGGTCGTGACAATCAGCGGATCGTAACGGGTGAGGTCGCTCGCTTCCTTGAGCGGCGCAAGAGCGTCCACCGGGTGTCCGGCCTCAAGCAGAATCTGGCCGCGTATTTCGAGGAAATAGGGATCATGCGGCCTCGCCTTGAGCAGCGCCAGTGTCTCTGCATCCGCCTTGTCCGGGAAACCCGCCTTATGCCAGGCATATGCTCGCGCATAATGCGCATAGATCGAAGTGTCGGTTTCGGGATAGTCGGTCAGCGTGCGGCCGTACGGATAGACATACCCTTCGAGCTTGGCCTTCACTCGCTTGAATCGCTCTTCCAGATCGGCATCGAACGGATAGTCCCAGGCGGGCGACGCCTTGAGATCGACGGCCAACGTGTTGATGCGCTCGTTCGATAGCGGGTGGGTCTGTGCATAGGGATCGATGTTGGCTAGACCGTAGCGATATTCTTCGTTCGCCAGCTTCTTGAAGAATTGCAGCATGCCCTTGCCGCTGATCCCTGCTTCTCGCAGGAACTTGGCGCCGGTTGCGTCGGCGGTCGATTCCTGGACGCGGGTGAAGGCGAGCACTTTGCCGAGCGCAGCCTGCTGGCCGGCGGCGAAGATGCCGGCGCCGGCCTCACCCGCACCGGCCGCGGCGGCGGCGATCCCCAGCACCATGCTAAGCAGCGAAATACCGAGCGCGGGTTTGTACCCGGCGTCGGCCAGCACGACGTGGCCGTCGGCGATATGGCCGAGTTCGTGCGCGATCACGCCCTGCACTTGGCCGGCGTTGTCGGCCGCCGCGATCAGCCCCGAATGGATGTAGACGGTTTGCCCGCCGACGACGAAGGCGTTGATTGAATCGTCGTTGACCAGCACGACCCGGACATTGTTGGGGGACAGGCCGGCGGCGATGATCATTTGCCGCGACATGTCCTTGAACATCGCCTCGGTCTCGGCGTCGCGCAGAATCGATTGCGCGCGCGCCGGCTGAACCCAGATCAGCATCATGGCGGCAAAAATCGCGACGTAACGCTTCATATGCCGATCATCCGCCCCTTTGCGCCCGCGATCAATGCGACCACCGCGCTGCGCTCCGGCGAGTGAACCCGCCATGAAGCGCAGCGCGTGCCGGTTTTTATCCCGCCTTTGCGAGGAGCGAAGCGACGAAGCAATCCACGCCCAAACGCGGGATCATGGATTGCTTCGCTTCGCTCGCAAAGGCGATACACGGGCGGTTATGCGCCGAAGGTGCGCTGCCACCAGCCGCCGCGCCGCGGTTCGCCGTTCTCGTCGGTTCCCGCTGCGTCGTCGGCGGGTGCCGCCCCGTCGGCTTCGGGTTCGGCCACGGCCTCGTCGGCGTCGTTCGCGGCCGCTGGAGCGGGCTCGGCCTTCTTGCGACTGCGCTTCGGCTTGGCGGCCGGGTCCTCGGCGACGGCTTCAACCGGCGTCGGCTCTTCGGCGATGGGCTCAGCCTTTTTGCGCGACCGCTTGGGCTTGGCCGAGGTTTCCGCTTCAGGCTCGGGCGTCGCTTTGACGACCGGGGCGGGAGCTGTAGCTTCGTCGGCGGCGCGCGCGCGCGGACGGCGGCGCGAGCGTTTGGGCGCGGCCTCCGCTTCGTCGGCGTCGGGCTCGACCGCGACCGGCACGTCGGGGTTGGCGTGCGTCGCAACCACAGCACCAGCGTCGCCGGCATCGGCTTCGTCGGCCGACGGTGCGACATCGCTGCTGCCCTCGCCGCGACGACCGCGACGGCCACGACGACGACCGCGGGTGCGGCGTGGTTCGCCATCCTCGTCGGCGGTCACGCGCTCGGGCGTGTCCTCACCTTCTTCGGCGGGCTCGCCAGCTTCGCCTTCGGGCTGCTGCGTCACGCTATCGTCGCCACCCTCTTCGCCCTCGGGCCGGCCACGGCCGCGACGACCGCGACGGCGACGGCGGCGCTTGCGGCCGGCTTCGCTATCGTCGTCGGAAGACTGCTCACGCGGTGCGCCGCGCTGCGAACGCTCGCCGTCATTGTCGCCTTCGTCGGCCTCGTCCTCGACTTCCTCATCGATCTCGTCCTCGACGAAATCGTCTTCCTCTTCCTCGACGACCGCCTCGAACTTGGGCTGATAGGCGGGCGGGGGACCGCTTGCCTCGACCGCCATGCGCGCGCCTTCGGTCTCGCCATCGGGCAGGATGACGACGTGGACACCGTACCGATCTTCGATTTCTGCGATGTCGGCGCGCTTCTTGTTGAGCACGTAGATCGTCGCTTCCTGCGATGCACGCAGCGTCAGGATCGAGCCGCGACCACGCGCGGCTTCGTCCTCGATCAGGCGCAACGCCGACAGCCCGGCCGACGATGCGGTGCGGACTAGGCCGGTGCCTTCGCAATGCGGGCACTGCCGGGTCGATGCCTCGAGTACGCCGGTGCGCAGCCGCTGGCGGCTCATTTCCATCAGCCCGAAGCCGGAGATTCGGCCGACCTGGATGCGGGCGCGATCGTTCTTCAGCGCCTCCTTCATCGCCTTCTCGACCTTTCGGACATTGGAATTATTGTCCATGTCGATGAAGTCGATGACGACGAGCCCGGCCATGTCGCGCAGGCGAAGCTGACGCGCGATCTCGGCCGCGGCCTCGAGGTTGGTCGCGGTCGCGGTCTGTTCGATCGAATGCTCGCGGGTCGATCGGCCCGAGTTGATATCGATCGAGACGAGCGCCTCGGTCGGGTTGATCACCAGATAGCCGCCCGACTTGAGCTGGACGACCGGGTTGTACATCGCCGACAATTGCTCTTCGACGCCGGCGCGCTGGAACAACGGCACGGGGTCGCTGTAATGCTTCACGCGGCGTGCGTGGCTCGGCATCAGGAGCTTCATGAACTCCTTGGCCTGACGATAGCCCTCGTCGCCTTCGACGATCACCTCGTCGATATCCTTGTTGTAGATGTCGCGGATCGCGCGCTTCAGCAGGTCGCTGTCGCCATACACCACGGCCGGCGCGGCCGACTTGAGCGTTTCCTCGCGAATGCCGTCCCACAGCCGCGCGAGATAGTCGAAGTCGCGCTTGATCTCGACCTTGGTGCGCTGGAGGCCCGCGGTGCGGACGATGCAGCCCATCGACGGCGGCAGCTTGAGGTCCGCCATGATCGACTTCAGGCGCTTGCGGTCGCCCGCGTTCGAAATCTTGCGGCTGATCCCGCCGCCGTGCGACGTGTTGGGCATCAGCACGCAGTAACGGCCGGCGAGCGACAGGTACGTGGTCAGCGCCGCGCCCTTGTTGCCGCGCTCTTCCTTGACGACCTGGACCAGCAGCACCTGGCGGCGCTTGATCACGTCCTGGATCTTGTAGCGGCGGCGCAAGTTCATGCGGCGCTCGCGCAGCGCATCGACCTGATCGTCCGACCCGCCGCGGCGCGGACGGCGGCCACGGCTTTCGTTGCCGGCCGCTACCTCTTCGTCGGGCGCACCGTCGTCGTCGAGCCGCTCTACCTCTTCCTCGGTCGGGTCATGGTCATGGTCGCGATCGTCGTCATCATGATCGTCGTCGTCGCCATCGAGTTCGGCGCGCAATGCGGCTTCCTCGGCGGCGTGCTCGGCTTCCTCGCGGAGCAGCGCGTCGCGATCCTCCTTGGGAATCTGATAGTAATCGGGATGGATTTCCGAAAAGGCGAGGAAGCCGTGACGGTTGCCGCCGTAATCGATGAACGCCGCCTGCAGCGACGGTTCGACCCGTGTAACCTTGGCTAGATAGATATTCCCCTTGAGCTGCTTGCGCTCGGCACTCTCGAAATCAAACTCCTCGATGCGGTTTCCCCTGACGACCGCCACGCGGGTCTCTTCCCGGTGGCGTGCGTCGATCAACATACGCATGGTCATGCAATATTCTCCGGGCGCGCCGTTCCTCACTCAAGGGAAGGGGCGCGCCGATAGGTCGCGCGCTGCCGGCAAGTCGCCGGGCGGTGCGAATGGGTGGATGTGCGTTTTTCGCGCGCAGAGCACGCCCGGACACGTGGCCCGGGACATCCACGCCAGCACGGCCGCCGGCGCGAGCCGGGCGGAGCGTTAGGCAGGGAAAATGCGTCATTGCGAGCGTCAACCTGAATTGGCCGCCTGACCCGAAAAAACGCCGGGGCGGCCGTGAGACCGGACCCACGCAAATCACGCGCGAAAGGCCGGTTGACAGTTGAGGTAGCATCCCGGCGGTCCTGCTTCAACTGGCAGTATTTGGCCATTTTCGCCGGTAACGAGATGCCGAACGGCCCGTTAACCATATCGCTTCACCCTGTGGCAGCGTGAGCGCGGCGATAACCATGCCGATGTCCGGGGGCGTAGCAAGGGTTCTTCGCGCGATGGTTTTTCGCTGGACCGGCCATAAGCCGGCGCGCCATTACGTGCGCGTGTCGTTCATCCTCGCTTTGCTGGCCCTGTGGCTCGGCGGGACGCCCGCCTGGGCGGGGACGATTCAGCGCGTCGAGGTCAAGAACGATTCGGTCGTTGTGACCTTCGACAGCCGGGTGGCCGCAGTCTCCAGTTTCCTGCTCGCCTCACCCAATCGCGTCGCGCTCGATGTGATGGGCGCGACCCCCGGTGGTACGGTCGCGACCGGCGGCTTGGTCGGCGGTGTGCGTGAAGGCGCGCGCGACGGCGGTGCCCGTGTGGTGTTCGACCTGACTCGCCCGGCCGTCGTGACCAGTGGCAAGTTCGGCGCTGATGGCCGGGTGCTCACGCTGCAGCTAAAGACGGTCGACGACGACGATTTCGCGCGCGCCGCGGCCGAAGGGAAGTTGCGTTTCCTGCCGCCGTTCAACATGCCCGACAGCGGGCTGATCCCGGCCCGCTACACCGTGTCGCTCCCGGTGCCGAGTTCGAGCCAGACGCTCACCTTACCGCGGGTCGACGGCGATGCCGACCGCCCGCTGGTGGTGATCGATGCGGGGCATGGCGGGTTCGATCCCGGCGCAATCTCGCCGACCAGCGGTCTCAAGGAAAAGGACGTCACGCTCAAGATCGCGAAGGCGATCCGCGACGAACTGCTGAAGTCGGGCCGCGTCCGCGTCGCGTTGACCCGTGACGACGATCGCTTCCTCGTGCTCCAGGAACGCTACGGGATCGCGCGCAAGCTCAAGGCCAACCTGTTCATCTCGATCCATTGCGACAGCGTCGGGACGGGCGATGCCACGGGCGCGTCGGTCTACACCTTGTCCGAAATCGCATCCGACAAGGAAGCCGCCAAGCTCGCGTCGCGAGAGAACAAGGCGGACATCATCGGCGGTATTGATCTGGGCAGCGAAAATGCCGACGTCTCGTCGATCCTGATCGACCTGACGCAACGCGAGACGATGAACGCCTCGGCCGCCTTCGCGCGGCTGCTCGGTCGCGAGGCGGCGCCGCTGATCCCGCTGCGCACCAACTTCCACAAAATGGCGTCGCTGATGGTCTTGAAGGCGCCCGACATGCCGTCGATCCTGTTCGAGACCGGCTATATCTCGAATCCCAACGACGCCGCGTTCCTCGATTCGCCCGAGGGCCGACGCCGCATCGCGACGAGCGTGCTGCGCGCAGTCGAGATCAACTTCGCCAAACGTATGGCGTCGAACTGACGCCCCGTTAGGCGTCGCACCGGACTTGATCCGGGGTCCGCTTAAATGCCGGTAAGAGAAGCAGCGGGATGCCGCATCAAGTCCGGCATGACGACAACAAAATCGGCCCGTCGAACACCGCTGGAAAGCCGCGTCGGACCTGCTAATGCGGCGCGCTATGGCCGCTGACGCTACCGAGAACACCGACTTCACGATCAAGCGCGATCCGGGCAGCCCCGGCTTCGTGCGCCGCGCGTGGCGGCGGTGGTGGGTCAAGGTCCTCGCGTTCATCGCGCTGTTGAGCGCGCTCGCCTATGCGGCGCTGATGATTTTCGTGTTGCCCGGTTTGCCGTCGGTCGAAGCGCTAAAGACCTACGAGCCGCCGCTGCCGTCCAACGTGCGCGATACCAACGGCATGCCGGTCTATTCCTACGCCCGCGAACGGCGCGTGCAGTTGAGCTTCGACGAATATCCCAAGATGCTCGTTGCGGCCTATCTGTCGGCCGAGGACAAGACGTTTTTCTCGCACCACGGCGTTGATTATCTCGGCGTCGTGTCCGCGGTTTGGGACAATATGTTCAGCGGCAAGCGCGCGCGCGGCGCGTCGACGATCACGCAACAGGTCGCCAAAAACCTGCTGGTCGGCAACGAGGTTAGCTATTCGCGCAAGCTGAAGGAGGCGCTACTCGCCTATCGCATCGAGAATGTGCTGACCAAGCAGCAGATCCTCGAAATCTATCTCAACACGATCTTCCTCGGCCGCAACGCATACGGCGTCGAGGCCGCAGCGCACGCCTATTTCGACAAGAGCGTCGATCAGCTGACGATCCCCGAATTCGCCTATCTGGCGATCCTGCCCAAGGCGCCGTCGGGCTATGACCCCGACCGCCAGACAGCGCGTGCGACGGCGCGGCGCAATTACGTGCTCAACGAGATGCTGGCCAACGGATATATCACGCAAGCCCAACACGACGCTGCGGTCGCCGCGCCGCTCGGCACGGTCAACAAGCGCACCGCCTCGTTCGAATCGGTGCCCGGCTATTTCATGGAAGAGGTCCGCCGCCAGCTGATCGAGAAGTTCGGCGAGAACGCCGATGGCGGGCGCAATCCCTATAGTGTCTATTCGGGCGGGTTGTGGATTCGCACATCGTTCGATCCCAACCAGCAGTTGCTCGCCCAAAAGGCGTTGCGCAACGGCCTGCTGCGCTACGACCGCGGGCGCGGCTGGACCGGGCCGATCGGCCGTGTCGAGATCGGGTCGAACTGGCTGAACGCATTGCTCAGCAGCAATATCGCGACCGATTATGAGAATTGGCGCGCCGCCGTCGTCACCGATGCGAGCGGCGATTTCCGGCTCGGCTTCTCCGACGCGTCGACCGGCACGATGTCGCGCGCCGGCGCATCTATGCCGATCCGCGGTGGCGGCGGCGTGGCGGCGAGCGCAATCAAGGTCGGCGACATCCTCGCGGTGGCGCCCGAAGGCGGCGGCTATGCGCTACGATCGATCCCCAAAATTTCGGGCGGCTTCCTGGTCGAGGAACCGGCGACGGGCCGCGTGCTGGCGATGCAGGGCGGGTTCGACAATCGCGTCCAGTCGTTCAACCGCGCGACCCAGGCGATGCGCCAGCCGGGATCGACGATCAAGCCGATCGTCTATGCCGCGGCGCTTCAGGCCGGGCTGACCCCCGCCTCGATCATCGTCGACGGGCCGTTCTGCGTCTATCAGGGCGCGCGGCTGGGGCAGAAATGCTTCCGCAACTTCGGCGGCGGGGCTGGCTCCGGCCCGCACACTATGCGCTGGGGCGTCGAGCAATCGCGCAACCTGATGACGGTGCGCGCGGCGGCGCAGACCGGGATGTCCAACGTCGTCAAGCTTATGGATCAGATCGGCGTCGGCAAATATCCGCCTTATCTGTCGTTTTCGCTGGGCGCGGGCGAGACTACGGTGTCGCGGATGGTCAATGCCTATGCGATCCTGGAAAATAACGGGCGCGGGCGTCCATCGACCTTGATCGACTACGTCCAGGACCGGCGGGGCAACGTGGTCTGGCCGGAGAATTGGCGGCCGTGCGACCGCTGCAACGCCCCCGACTGGAATGGCAAGCCGATGCCGCGCCCGGTCGTTCGCTTGAAGCAGATCGTCGAGCCGCTGAGCGCGTATCAGATGGTGCATATAGCAGAGGGCGTGATCCAGCGCGGCACCGCGGTGGTGCTGCGCGACCTCGACCGCCCGATGTTCGGCAAGACCGGCACCAATTCGGGGCCGAAGGACGTGTGGTTCATCGGCGGCACGCCGCAGATGATCGCCGGCGTCTATATCGGCTACGACACGCCGGTGAACCTGGGCGGCTATGCGCAGGGCGGCACACTCGCCGCGCCGATCTTCAAGGAATGGGCGATCAAGGCGTACGAAGGGATGCCCAAAATCCCGTTCCGCGCGCCGCCGGGAATCCAGATGGTGCGGATCGATCGCGCCTCCGGCAAGCCGGTCACGGGCGGTTGGCCGACCGACGACCCCAAGGCGTCGATCATCTGGGAAGCGTTCAAGCCGGAAAGCGAAATGCGCCGCGGGCCGATCCGCCGCGATCTGCCGACCCCGACCGCGACCAAGGCGCCGCCACCGACCAAGCCAAGCGACACCGACGGCGATTTCTTGCAACGGCAGGGCGGTATCTACTAGGTCGCTTCCTAGTTGCTGTTGGTGTAGCGGGCTTCCGCTCGCGCATCACGTTTGAATTGGAGTTTCCCGATGCGCGCCGAGGCGCAATCGCATGTCGATACGATCAACGAGGCGCTGGCGTTGCTGCGGCGGTTCCTCGACTGGGACCGCGCGCTTCGCCGGCTCGACGAGCTGAACGCGCGGGTCGAGGATCAGGCGCTGTGGAACGATCCCAAGGCCGCACAGGAAGTGATGCGCGAACGCCGCCGGCTCGACGAGGCGATCGCCGCGACGCGGAGCATCGAGCAGGAACTCGCCGACAACATCGAGCTGGTCGAAATGGCCGAGGCCGAAGGCGACGCTGAACTGGAAGGCCAATCGGTTGAGGCATTGGCCGAGCTGGCGAAGCGCGCCGACCAGGACAAGATCAAGGCGCTGCTGGCCGGCGAGGCCGACGCCAACGATACCTATGTCGAGATCAACGCCGGCGCGGGCGGCACCGAGAGCCAGGATTGGGCGGGGATGCTCAGCCGGATGTACCAGCGCTGGGGCGAGCGCCACGGCTTGAAGGTCGAACTGATCGATCAGCATTCGGGCGAACAGGCCGGGATCAAGTCGGCGACGATCCTGCTCAAGGGCGAGAATGCTTATGGCTACGCCAAGACCGAGAGCGGCGTGCATCGCCTCGTCCGGATCAGCCCCTACGACAGCGCCGCGCGCCGCCACACCAGCTTCGCCAGCGTGTGGGTCTATCCAGTCGTCGACGACAATATCGAGGTCGAATATAACGAGAGCGACTTGCGCATCGACACGTATCGCGCGTCGGGTGCGGGCGGACAGCACATCAACACCACCGATTCCGCGGTTCGCATCACGCACATTCCCACCGGGATCGTCGTTCAGTGCCAGAACCAGCGCAGCCAGCACAAGAACAAGGCGGAGGCCTATAACCAGCTCCGTGCACGGCTCTACGAACGCGAACTCGCCGAGCGCGAGGCGGTGGCGAGCGCGGAGAATGCGACCAAAACCGATATTGGTTGGGGACACCAGATCCGCAGCTACGTGCTGCAACCATATCAGCTGGTGAAGGACCTGCGCACCGGCGTGACGTCGACCGCGCCGTCGGATGTGCTCGACGGCGACCTCGACGCGTTCATGGCGGCGGCGCTGTCGCAGCGCGTGACCGGCGAGGCGGTCGAGGTGGAGGACGTCGATTGATCCGCGCCGCGTCGCTCATCGCCGGACTGCTGCTCGTCGCCGCATGCGACGGCGGGCCGGCGGTGGTCCGCGACAAGCCCGACAATGCGGGGCCTTTTCCGTCCGCCGATCGACCGGTCGCCAAGATCGTGTCGGCGCGCTGGTCGACCGAGGAAGCGCGCGACCGCGTCAACGAAGCGGGCGAGGTGATGAACAAGGCGAGCATCGCCAAGGGTATGACCGTCGCCGACATCGGCGCGGGCGAGGGTTATTACACGATCCGCCTGTCGTCGCGCGTGGGCAAGGACGGCCGCGTGGTGGCGGAGGACATCGTGCCGCAGGTACGCGACGCGCTCGCCCAGCGTGTGGTGCGCGACCGGCTCGACAATGTCAGCGTGCGGCTGGGCGACCCGGCCAACCCCAAGCTGCCCGACAACAGTTTCGACCGCGTGCTGATGATTCACATGTATCACGAGATCGAGCAGCCCTACGAATTCCTCTGGCGCATCCGGCCGTCGCTGAAGGCCGGTGGCGAGGTAGTCGTGGTGGACGCCAACCGCCGCACGCAGGATCACGGCACGCCGCCCAAATTGCTCCAGTGCGAGTTCGCCGCGGTCGGCTATCAATTGGTGGCGTTCGACGAGATGCCGTCGGCGGGCGGATATATGGCGCGGTTCCGCGCGGTCGGCGCGCGGCCGGAGCCCAAGCATATCAAGGCCTGCCGGCTATCCTCCTAAAGATACCCCTCATCCCGAAGGCTGCTGCAGCCGTCGCGGCCGAGGATCAGATGATCGACTAGCCGCACCCCGATCGCGTCGAGCGTGCGCGACAGCCGCGACGTGACCGCCAGATCATCTTCACTCGGCCGGTGATCGCCTCCCGGATGGTTGTGCGCCATCAACACTAGCCGGACGTCGAGCGCCAGAACGTCGCGGGCGATCTCGCGGATCGGCACGGTGATGCGCTCCGCGGTGTTCGACGCGCAATGACGCATGCCGAGGTATCTACATTCCGGATCGAAATAGACAAGTGCGATCGCCTCTGACCGTTCGGTGGCAATCCCTGCGAACAGCCGGCACGCCCAGTCGCGATCGCGGACGACGGGTTCGAGGGGCGGGGAGGCCATCGCCGATGCTGCGCAGAATGCGTCGGGCGACCCAATCGATGACCTGTCCACAACGGAGTTAGGCACGCATCTTGGCGGTCCCATCCGTGCAGGCTAGATGACGGGCATGCGGCAATATCTCGACCTGATGCAGCGCGCGCTCGACCATGGTGCCGAGCAGATGGACCGCACCGGCACCGGCACACGGAGCGTGTTCGGGCATCAGATGCGCTTCGACCTGCGCGAGGGCTTTCCGGTCCTCACCACCAAGAAGCTGCATTTGCGGTCGATCATTGTCGAGCTTTTGTGGTTCCTGCGCGGGGACACCAACGTGAAGTGGCTCAAAGATCGCAAGGTCAGTATCTGGGACGAATGGGCGGACGAGACCGGCGATCTCGGGCCGATCTATGGCAAGCAATGGCGCGACTGGGCGACAGCGGACGGCGGGCACGTCGACCAGATCGCCGAGTTGATCGAGACGCTGAAGGTCAACCCAGCGAGCCGCCGCATGGTGGTGAGCGCGTGGAACCCCGGCGAACTCCACGCGATGGCGCTCGCGCCGTGCCATTGCCTGTTCCAATGCTATGTCGCGAACGGGAAACTGTCGCTACAGCTCTACCAACGATCGGCCGACATCTTCCTCGGCGTGCCCTTCAACATCGCGAGCTACGCGCTGCTGACACACATGCTGGCGCAACAGGCGGGGCTGGAGGTCGGCGAGTTCGTCTGGACCGGCGGCGATTGCCACCTCTATTCGAACCACCTCGACCAGGCGCGCGAGCAGCTCGGCCGCGAGCCGGGGCCGCTGCCCAGGCTCGAAATCCTGCGTAAGGCGCCGTCGATCGACGCGTACGAGTATCAGGATTTCCAGCTCGTCGGCTACGAAGCGCAAGCGCATATCAAGGCGCCGGTAGCGGTCTGACGGAACGCCGGCTCGCTCGCGTCGTTTCGCTGGCGATACGTAATAAGGGGCTCTCATGGACATCACCCAACTTATCCTCGACGAACACGCTCAGCAGCGGAACCTGTTCGCGCAGATCGAACAGGTCGATCGGAGCGATACCGCCGCGCTGGCGTCGCTGTGGAAGCGGCTGCGCGCCTTGCTCGATTCGCACGCCGAGGCCGAGGAGCGCTTTTTCTATCCGCGGCTGATGCAGATCGGGAAGGGCGGCAACGATGCCGATTCGGCGGCCGAGGAGACCGAGGACGCGATCGAGGATCACAACGAGATCCGCGACACCGCGGCGGCGGTCGACAAGGAGGAGGTCGGCAGCAAGGCATGGTTCGAGGCGCTGGGCGCGTGCAACAAGGCCAATGGCGATCATATGGCCGAGGAAGAACGCCAGGGCCTGACCGATTTCCGCCAGCAGGCCAGCCTGCAGGAACGTCACGACCTGGCGGTCAAGTTCGCCACGTTCGAGGCCGATCACCTGACGGGCGTGAAGCCGGTCGACAAGGACCCGAAGAAGTGGGTCGAGGATCACGCGCCGGATTGAGTCGGCGCCGTGAACTCCCCTCCCGCTTGCGGGAGGGGCAGGGGGAGGGCATGTCTCTCCCATGCCGGATGCCGAAAGACCCTCCCCTAACCCCCTCCCGCAAGCGGGAGGGGAATCGATGATCACGTTCATCCTCGCGCGTGCCGATAATGGCGTGATCGGGCGCGACGGCCAGTTGCCGTGGCGCCTGCCTGCCGATCTCAAGCGCTTCAAGGCGCTGACGATGGGTCAGCCGATGATCATGGGGCGCAAGACCTTCGACAGCTTCCCCGCGCCGTTGCCGGGCCGACGGCACATCGTGCTGACGCGCGACCGGGAATGGCGCGCGGTGGGGGCGGAGGTGGCTCATTCGGTTGAGGAAGCGCTCGCGCTTGCCGGCGATGATGCGACGGTGATCGGCGGCGCGGAGGTGTTTGTGTTGTTCCTCGATCGCGCCGATCGGATTGAACTGACCGAAGTGCATCTCGACG
>JBDSED010000002.1:0-8967 GCA_039920225.1 Sphingomonas sp. | reverse complement strand
GCGGTTGGAAGTCCCATGGGGCAGCGGGAAGCGGGCAATTAGGGACGATGGACCCCCACGTAAAGTGGTTTTTTGTGACAGGAGGCGGGCAGTGACCCTCGTGCGACAGCCGACACGGGCCGGAGTTAGGGACGCCGCCGCGAAAATCGCCACGATCCTGCCGCCGTCCCCGCTTTTCACGCATGATTTCAACGGGGTCACAGTCGCCTTTAAGGCCGAGTCGCTGCAACCGATCGGCGCGTTCAAGCTGCGCGGGGCGTGGCACCGGCTGACCGCGCTGGACGACGATCAGCGCAAGAAGGGCGTGGTGGCCTTCTCTTCCGGGAATCACGCGCAGGGCGTCGCCTGGGCGGCGAAAAGACTCGGCATGCCGGCGACGATCGTGATGCCTGCCGACGCGCCGCGGGCGAAGCGCGACGGTACGCTCGCGCTGGGGGCGGAGGTCGTGGCTTATGATCGTGCTGCCGGAGAAGACCGCATCCGCATCGCGAGCGAACTCGCCGAGGCGCGCGGCGCGACGTTAGTGCCGAGCTTCGACGATCCGTGGATCATCGAGGGGCAAGGGTCGGTCGGGATCGAGGCGCGGCGCCAGATGGAAGCGATGGGGCTGGGCGAACCGACCCACGTCGTGGTGCCGTGCGGTGGCGGTGGGCTAGCGTCGGGCATCGCGCTCGGGCTGTCGGAGGCACGGATCACCGTGGTGGAGCCCGAGGGCTGGGACGACATGCGCCGCAGCCTGGAGGCGTCGTGGATCGAGCCGGTCGGCCCCAACCCGCCGCCTACCGCGTGCGACGCGCTGCAGACGCCCGAAGTGTCGCCGCTGACGTTCGAGGTGCTCGCTCGCCGCGATGCGAAGGGTGTGGCGGTCAGCGAAGTCGAAGTGCGCGCGGCGCAGCGCTGGGCCGCGTCGTTGCTGCACCTGGTGATAGAGCCGGGCGGCGCGGTCGCGCTGGCGGCGTTGCTCGCGGGCAAGGTCACGGCTGAGCCGGGAATGCTGATCATCCTGTCGGGCGGCAACGTCGATATCGACGCTTACGCCAGGGCCGTCGCGCCCGAACCCGCCGAAGCGCCCGCCATCCCCGCGCTCAGCGGCGCATGACCGGTCTGGAGCAAATCGCTCCCGCGATCGCGATGATCGCGGCGTTCGTGCTGGCGTGGTTCGGGGTGAGGCTGGCGATGCGCCCCGATACGCGGACGAAGGGCGTGCTGATGGCCGTGATGGCGCTGGTGCTGGTGGGGAATGTGGTGATCTGGACGCTTTGAGCGTCGGATCATTGTGGGGGTTGCGCTGGAAAGCCGACCCTTCTGAACTTGGCGGACTGCGCGATATAGATGACGCCGCCGACACAGCGATACGGCACATCGGTGTCACCGACGATCGAGGCTGAGTTCCACTTCTTTCTTAGTTGCTTGAGCCGTTGAGCGAACGAACGAGCGTCGTCGGGTAGTCTGAATTCGCTCCCGTCTACCAAGGCCTAGCAAATCGCTGCGTCACGAATTTGTACCGTGATCGGCAGCGACTTCGATGCAGAATATGCAGGAGTGAGCGCCGTGAGCCCGGCAATAATCGCCATCGCGCCGCGCGCCCTGCTCACCGGATCGGACTGTTCGGGTCGAGCCGCATATCCAAATATTTGTCGACAGAAGCCATCAACTCCGGCGTCTCATGCTCGAAGAAGTGGTTCGCCTTCGGGATCGTGTCGTGGTGGATCGTGATGTGGCGCTGGGTGCGAAGCTTGTCGACGAGCTTCTGGATTGCAACCGGAGTCGCGACTTCGTCATTCTCACCCGCGATCAGGATGCCGCTCGCCGGGCACGGCGCAAGGAAGGTGAAGTCGTAGAGGTTGGCGGGCGGGGCGATTGAGATGAAGCCGCGGATTTCGGGGCGGCGCATCAGCAACTGCATGCCGATCCACGCGCCGAAGCTGACCCCCGCGATCCAGGTGGTCGAGGCCTCCGGGTGGAAGCTTTGCACCCAATCGAGCGCGCTGGCAGCGTCGGACAGTTCGCCGATGCCATTGTCGAACGTGCCTTGGCTCTTGCCGACGCCGCGGAAGTTGAAGCGCAAGGTCGCGAAACCGCGGCGCTGGAAGGTCTTGTAGAGCTCCATCACGATGCGGTTGTTCATCGTGCCCATCGCCTGGGGATGGGGATGGAGGATCATCGCGACCGGCGCGCGGGGCTTCGGGCCGGGATTGAAACGGCCTTCGAGACGGCCTTCGGGACCTGGGAAGATGACTTCGGGCATAATATCCTGACGAACAATCTGGCGCCGCCGATGTGGCGGGAAAGGTTGCGCGCTATATAGGCACCAGACGCCCCGACGCAATTGGAACGAATCGGACCCGTGACCGCCCGTATCTATCTCGACCACGCCGCGACGACGCCGTTGCTGCCCGCGGCGCGCGACGCGATGGCGGAGGGGTTCGCACGCTGGGCCAATCCGTCGTCGCCGCATGCCGAGGGGCGCGCGGCGAAGGCTGCGCTGGAGACGGCGCGGGCGCAAGTCGCGGCAGCTTATGGTTGGGCGGGCGAGGTGCTGTTCACCAGCGGGGCGAGCGAGTCGCTGCGCATCGCGCTGACTCGAAGCGCGGTCGAGCGGCGCCTGGCGAGCGCGGTCGAGCATGATGCGGTGCTGCGCGCGGCGTATGACGTCGCGCTGGTCAACGTCGGCGCGGACGGAATGGTCGATGACGAGGCGCTCGAAGCGGCGATGGCTAGGGAAGGCCGGGCGGTCGTCGCGATCCAGTGGGCGAACAGCGAAACGGGCGGCCGCCAGCCGATCGTCGCGCTGGCCGAGCGCGTCCACGCCGCAGGACACCTTCTGCTGGTCGATGCAGCACAAATGCCGGTGGGCGCAGATCGCGATGTCACACGGCACGCCGATTTCGTCGCGCTATCGGCGCACAAGCGCGGCGGGCCGATCGGCGTCGGGGCGCTGCTTGTGCGCGATCTTGCGACGCTCGATCCGACCGGCGGGCAGGAGCGGGGGTATCGTCCGGGAACGGAAAATATGCCGGCAGTGCTCGGCTACGCGGCAGCGCTGGCCGAGCCGGAGGATGTCGCGCGCTATGCCGTGCTGCGCCGCTATCTCGACGACACCATGACGTCACTCGGCGGCGAACCGGTGCTTTCCGGCGCGTTGCGGCACCCGGCGATCGGATCGTACCGAATGCCCGGCGTGAGTTCGACGACGCAGTTGATCCGGTTCGACATGGCCGGCATCGCGGTGTCGGCGGGGAGCGCCTGCGCCAGCGGGAGCATGAAGCCGAGCCACGTCCTGACCGCGATGGGCTGGGACAAGGCGGCGTCGCAGGAAGTCGTGCGGGTCAGCTTCGGGCGATCGACGACTCAGGCCCATCTCGATGCGTTCGTCGCGATGTGGCGAGAGATAGCTTCAGGCCGGGCGCGGGCTGCATGACTTATCTCGACTACCAGGCGACGACGCCGCTCGCGCCCGAAGCGTTTGAGGCGATGCTGCCGTGGCTGCGCGACCAGCACGCCAACCCGCATTCGGCGCACCGCGAGGGACGGGCGGCGAAGGCGGCCGTCGAAGTGGCGCGCGATCAGGTCGCGGCGCTGCTGCCGGCGCGTGGCACGGTCAGTTTGACGAGCGGCGCGACCGAGGCGCTCAACTGGGCGATCAAGGGTCTCGGCGGGCCGGTCGTCACGCTGGCAACTGAGCACGCTGCGGTGCTCGATACCGTGGATGCGATTGGCGACGCGACCATCATCCCCGTCGGAAGCGACGGCCTGGTCGATCTCGACGTCGCCAGCGCGGCGATCCGGCCGGGCGTGAGGCTGGTCGCAGCGATGCTGGTCAACAACGAGATCGGCATGATCCAGCCGATCGCCGAACTGGCGGCGATGGCGCGCGCCGCGGGGGCGCTGTTCCTGTGCGACGCGGTCCAGGGATATGGCCGCGTGCCCATCCCCGGCGGCTGCGACCTGGTCGCACTGTCGGCGCACAAAGTGCATGGGCCGAAGGGCATCGGCGCCTTGTGGCTTCGCGATGGCGTGTCGCTCGACCCGTTGCTGCATGGTGGGCAGCAGGAGGCGGCCGGGCGATCGGGCACCTTGTCGCCGGCGCTGTGTGCCGGATTTGGTATGGCTGCGGCGCTTATGGCGGCGAAGGGCGTGGAAGACACGTTGCACGTCGACCGCCTTTGGTCGGCGGCACTGGCGACGCTTGGCGACGGTTGGACGATCAACGGATCGACCGAGCAACGCTATCGCGGCAATCTCAACATTCGTCGCGATGGGCTCGATGTTGCGCGTCTGATGTCCGACCTGCGCGACATCGCTTTCTCCGCCGGATCGGCGTGCGCCAGCGGTTCCGGGCGACCAAGCCATGTCCTTCGAGCGATTGGGTTGAGCGATGCTGAGGCGAAGTCGAGCATCCGGATTGGCTTCGGCCGTTACACGACCGAAGCGGAGTTGATCGACGCGTTGACCCACATCGACACCGCCGCGCGCGCTCAACGGATTGCGGCGTGACGCGCGTGGTCTTCATTGAGCGCGATGGCACCCGGCGCGAGGTCGAATCGCGGCCCGGCGACCGCTTGCTCGACGTGGCGCAGAATGCCGGCGAGCCGCTGGAAGGGACGTGCGAGGGGCAGATGGCGTGTTCGACCTGCCACGTGATCGTCGATGCGAACGACTTCGCCAGATTGCCGCCCGCCGTCGAGGACGAGGAGGACATGCTCGACCTGGCCGCCGGGGCCACGCGATATAGCCGGTTGTCGTGCCAAATCTGGCTCGACGCGATCGATTCGATCACCGTGCGGATCCCGCCCGAGGCCAAAAACATGCAGGGTCGCTAAGCGCCAAGATATGGCCGAACCGTAACGATATTTCGGTTACGGAACGACCGGGTCGCTTGGCCGTTTTGCGGGACATGGGGGCGTTCAGTGAGAGGAAGCGAGTATGAAGAAGTTGATCTTGATGGCTGCGTTGGCCGTCGGTGTCGCGGTCTTGCCGACAGCGGCGAGCGCCGACCCCGGCCAAACCACCGTTACGCGCACGACCGTCTCGAAGACGACCGATAACGAGCGCCGCTATGACGGCGGCCGTCGCTCGCATTGGAAGACTGTATGCAAGACCAAGTGGAGGCATGGCCGCAAGTGGCGCCAATGCCACAAGGTGTGCGTGCGCTGGTAAGCGCTTGAAACCCTCGCCCGACCCCGCCATATGCGCGGCGGGAGTCGGGCGGACGTGGTCGTCGCCAACCTGGTCAGAGCCGGAAGGCAGCAGCCACAACGATTTTGCCACGGGTCGTCCCGGCTCCCACCGCTCGATGCCAAGACGCAGCGAAGCTGCGGCGCGAAAAGCATTAAGCGCGGCCGGCAGCGCAAAGCGCTGTCCGACGACGCGGCTTTGCCGCGGCGCACCTTTCGAACTAGCATCTGGCTCCGTGCATTCCGACACATTCTCTGGCTAAGGAGTCCTGTCATGCGTTTCACCTCGATCTTCGCCGCTATCCTCGCCTTCACCGGCATCGCGAGCGCAACCCCCGCCGCCGCCGCAACCGCGCTGACCAAGCCGGTAGCCGCCGGGGTATCCACAACGATCCAACCCACCAGCGGCACCGCCGATCAATATCGTGATCGCCGGGGCTGGCGTGATAATCGCAGCTGGCGCGGCGACCGCGGCTGGCGTCGCGGTTATTATCGCCGCGGCTATGCCTATCGCCCCGATCGCCGCTGGCGGCGCGGCCGCGTGGTGTGTCGTTACCGTTTCGGCGCTCGCCGCTGCTATCGCGTCTATTGAGGCCGCATAGCCCTTCGACAAGACGGCGCGTGGTGCCTAGATAGGAAAGATGTCCGACGACTCTTTTCTAGACCTGGGCGAGCTGCCCCAGCCCGACAACACCGCCTATCGCGTGCTCGCGCGCAAATACCGGCCGCAGAATTTCGATCAGCTGATCGGCCAGGACGCGATGGTCCAGACGCTGGCGAACGCGATCAGGCGCGGGCGCTTGGCGCACGCCTTCCTGCTGACCGGCGTGCGTGGTGTGGGCAAGACCAGCACCGCACGACTGGTCGCCAAGGCGCTCAACTGCATCGGCCCGGACGGGCAGGGCGGCCCGACGATCGACCCGTGTGGGGTATGCGATCCGTGCATCTCGATTGCCGAGGGGCGCAACATTGACGTGATCGAGATGGATGCCGCGAGCCATACCGGCGTCGACGACATGCGCGCGGTGATCGATGCCGCTCGGTTGGCGGCGTTCGGGGCGCGGTTCAAGATCTACATCATCGACGAAGTCCATATGCTGTCAAAGAACGCGTTCAACGCGCTTCTGAAGACATTGGAAGAACCTCCTGAGCACGTGAAGTTTCTGCTCGCGACGACCGAGGTTCAGAAGGTGCCGGTGACGGTGCTGTCGCGGTGCCAGCGGTTCGACCTTCGGCGTATTCCGGCGGACAAGCTTGCGGCGCATTTCGCCTATGTGTCGGCGGCCGAGGGCGCGGAGGCCGAACCGGAGGCGCTGGCGCTGATCGCACGCGCGGCGGACGGGTCGGCGCGCGACGGTCTGTCGATCCTCGATCAAGCGATCGCCCACGCGGGGATGGAGGGCGGCGGGGTGACCGCGCCAGCGGTGCGCGCGATGCTGGGCCTTTCCGATCGCGCGGCGATTCGCGACTTGTTTGCACTGCTGCTGGACAGCGATGCGCCGGGCGCGCTGGCGGCGCTCAGGGCGCAATACGAGTTGGGCGTCGATCCGCAATCGGTGCTGCGCGGCCTGCTCGAGACGGTGCATGCGGTGACGCTGGCCAAGCTCGGCGGTGAGGCCGACCCGGCACAATCGGCCGACGAGCGCGAGGCATATCAGGGCTGGGCGCGTAGCCTGTCGTTCCCCGCACTGCATCGGTTGTGGCAGCTGATGCTCAAAGGTCACGACGAGGTTGGACGCGCTGCCTTGCCGATCGAGGCGGGCGAAATGGCCCTGCTCCGCGTTGTCCATGCTTCCAGCCTCCCCGATCCGGGCGAGTTAGCGCGGCAGATCGCATCGGGTGCGCCGATTGCGACCGCGCCTACCGCCAGCGCACCGGCTTCCGTCGCCGCGCCAGTCAACGCTTTGCCTGCGACGTTCGACGACATGGTTGCGTTGATCCAGCGCAACGGCGGCGGCTCGCTGCTGTCGCATCTCAACGCCAATGCGCGGCCGGTGCGCTACGCGCCGCCAGATCTCACGTTGAGCACGCAGCGCCCCTTGCCCGCTGACTTACCGAGCCAATTGGCGGCGCGATTGCAGGACCTGACTGGCGTCAAATGGAAGATCACGACCGAGGATGCCGAGGGCGAGGCGACGCTGGCCGAGCGCCGCAAGGCCACCGAAGAGGCTGAGCGGGCTGCGATCCTCGAAACCCCCATCGTCAAAGCCGCGTTCGAGGCATTCCCCGACGCGGTGTTGGAAAACTGGAACAAGGAAGCAAAGGCATGAAGAGCCTCGAAGACATCATGGCGATGGCGCAGAACGTCCAGGCCGAACTGGCCAAGGCGCAGGACGGGCTCGACCAGATCGAGGTCGAGGGTGCGTCGGGCGGCGGGTTGGTCAAGGTCAAGGCGTCGGCGAAGGGCCGGATTATAGGGATTTCGATCGACGATTCTCTATTCGTGCCCGCGGAAAAGCAGATGCTCGAGGATTTGATCGTCGCGGCGTTCAACGACGCGCGGGCGAAAGCGGATTCGGCGTCGAACGCCGAGATGTCGAAGATGACGCAGGACTTGCCGCTGCCGCCGGGGTTTAAGTTACCTTTCTGAGCAGCGCTACCTGAGGCAGCTATCGAGCCCGCCCGATCGCACCACGCCGACATACCGTGCGATGGCGTTCCCATGTCGCCGCACGAACCCCGATGGGTCCACCGCATCGCGCTTCTTGGGCAGCGGCAAGACCGCCGCGATCCGCCCCGCCTCGACCGCGGTCATCCTCGACCCATCATGCCCGAAATAGCGGATCGACCCGGCGTTCGCCCCATACGTGCCGATCCCGGTCTCGGCGACGTTGAGATAGACTTCCATGATCCGCCGCTTCCCCCACAGGTTTTCGATCAGGAAGGTAAAATAGGCTTCGAACGCCTTGCGCACATAGCCACCGCCCTGGACCAGGAAGACGTTCTTCGCGGTCTGCTGGCTGATGGTCGAGCCGCCGCGGATACGGCCGCCTTTCCTATTGCGATCATAGGCCTGCTCGATCGCACGGAAATCGAAGCCGTTGTGCAGGCAAAAGCGCGAATCCTCGCCGGCGATTGCGGCGCGCGCCATCTTGGGGTCCATTTCGTCGAGCGACATCCATTTCTTGACGATGCCGTTGCCTGACACACCGTCGCCCAGCATCGTGAAGGTGACCGGCGGGTTGATGAAGCGGTAAAGCCCCACCCAGAGCACGCTGAGCACGACGAAGCCGAGCACGCCTTTCCACGCCCAACCGAAGAGGCGGCGCGGCCAGGAGCGGCGGGGCTTAGCGGGTTTGGCGGACATCGGATCGGCTAGAGTCTCGGTGGAGGCGGGGGTTGCGGCGAGCGGCAGCGATGCCACTACGCGGGGATGACGTTGCGCGGCAAGCACCTCTTCGGCAGCGGTGATCCCGGTTTCGTAGGCGCCGTGCGCGGTCGAGAAGTCGCTCGGATGGCAAGCCTCGCCAGCAAAGAAGAGGCGGTCGCCATGTTGCGCTGCCAGCACGCCGCGCTGTGCTGCCTGCCCGACCTTGGCGTGCGAATAACTGCCACGGATGAACTTTTCGGCTCGCCACCGCGTCCGCGCGAGCGGCTGGAGTCGTAGCCGCCAATCGTTGCCGAGCAGCCCCGCCAGTTCGCCGATCGCGAAATCGGCGGCGGCGCGGTCGTCCTGTCGCTCCATCGCTTCGGCGCAATCGCCGCCGAAGAATGCTTCGATCACCGGTCGGCCAAGCCAGCCGACCTGATAGCTCGCGGTGTTCGCGCTGTGCGGGTTGCCGATCAGATG
>JBDSED010000001.1:0-12007 GCA_039920225.1 Sphingomonas sp. | reverse complement strand
GATCGACCGCCTGCCCGATTTGCTGGTTGCCGCGATCGGTGGCGGGTCGAACGCGATCGGCCTGTTCCACCCGTTCCTCGACGATCCGGAGGTCAAGATGCTCGGGGTCGAGGCGGCGGGACACGGCCTCGACAAGGAACACGCCGCAAGCCTGGCGGGCGGTGCGCCCGGCATCCTCCACGGCAACAAGACCTATCTGTTGCAGGACGACGACGGCCAGATCGCGGAGGCGCACTCGATTTCGGCGGGGCTGGACTATCCGGGCATCGGGCCCGAGCATTCATGGCTCAAGGAGATCGGACGGGTCGAATACACCTCCGCGACTGACCAGGAAGCGCTCGACGCGTTCCAATTACTGTGCCGCACCGAGGGCATCATCCCCGCGCTCGAACCTTCGCACGCGATCTCAGCAGTGGTGAAGAGAGCGCGGGAAATGGACGAAGATCAGATCATCCTCGCCAACCTGTGCGGTCGCGGCGACAAGGACATCTTCACCGTCGCCGAGGCGCTGGGGGTGAAGATATGATACTCCCCTCCCGCTTGCGGGAGGGGTCGGGGGAGGGCCTAATCCTTCCGAACGACACGCCCTCCTCTAACCCCTCCCGCAAGCGGGAGGGGAATAGGTGACCCGTCTTTCTGGCGCGTTCGCCAAAGGCCATGCTGCGCTTGTCTGCTTCGTCACCGCGGGCGATCCCGGTCGTTTCGCGACCGGGCCGGTCCTCGACGCTTTGGTCGCGGGCGGGGCCGACGTGATCGAGCTCGGCATGCCCTTCACCGATCCGATGGCCGACGGGCCGGCGATCCAGGCGGCGAATCTGCGCAGCCTCGCCGCGGGCACGACCACCGCCGACATCCTCGCCATCGCCACGGCATTCCGCCAGCGCCACCCCGACGTGCCGCTCGTGTTGATGGGCTATGCCAACCCGATGACTCGGCGCGGGAGCGACTGGTTCGCCGATCGATGCAAGGAAGCCGGCGTCGATGGCGTGATTTGCGTCGATATTCCGCCCGAGGAAGACGATTCGCTCGGCCCCGCGCTGCGCGGGAGCGGCATCGACCTGATCCGCCTCGCCACCCCCACCACCGACGCCGCGCGCTTGCCGGCCGTGCTCGATGGCGCGAGCGGGTTCCTCTACTACGTCTCGGTCGCCGGGATCACCGGCAAGCAGCAGGCCGCGCAAGCCTCGATCGAGGATGCGGTCGCCCGGCTCAAGACCGCGACCGACCTGCCCGTCGCGGTCGGGTTCGGTGTGCGCACGCCCGATCAAGCGGCAGCGATCGCGCGCGTCGCCGATGGCGTGGTGGTCGGATCGGCGATCGTCGAACTGGTCGGCCGGCACGGCGAGGATGCGCCCGAGCCGGTTCGCGCCTATATAGCGTCCCTATCCGCGGCGATCTGCGCCGCTCGCGAGGAAATAGCATGAGCTGGCTGACGAGCGTCCGCAACGCGCTGTCCTATGTCATCCCGAAGAAGGAAGGCCCCGACAACCTCTGGCACAAGTGCAAGGGATGCGGGCAAATGGTCTTCGCCAAGGAGATGGAGGACAATCTCCACGTTTGCCCCAATTGCGGGCATCACGAGCGCATCGGCCCGGCGGAACGGTTCGCGCAGATTTTCGACGAGGACGGCTACGAACAACTCGCTGCGCCGCGGGTGCCCGACGACCCGCTCAAGTTCCGCGACCAGAAACGTTATGTCGACCGCATCAAGGCGGCACGCGCGGCGACGGGCGAGAGCGACGCGCTGATCAACGCCGTCGGCACGATCGACGGTCGCACCGCGGTGGTCGGCGTGCAGGATTTCGCGTTCATGGGCGGATCGATGGGTCTGGCTGTCGGCGAAGCCTTCGTGCGCGGGGTCGAGGCGGCGATCGAGCGCAAGGCGCCGTACATCATCTTCACCGCGGCGGGCGGCGCGCGGATGCAGGAAGGCATTCTCAGCCTGATGCAGATGCCGCGCGCGACCGTGGCGATCGCGATGCTCCACGATGTCGGCCTGCCCTATATCGTCGTGCTGACCGATCCCACCACCGGCGGCGTCACCGCGAGCTACGCGATGCTGGGTGACATCCAGATCGCCGAACCGGGGGCGTTGATCGGATTCGCGGGCCAGCGCGTGATCGAACAGACGATCCGCGAGAAGCTGCCCGAAGGCTTTCAGCGCGCCGAATATCTGCTCGACCACGGCATGCTCGACATGGTCGTCAAACGCGCTGACCTAAAGGCGACGTTGGCGAACGTCATCGGCTATCTATGCGATCGGCGAAAAGCGGCCTGACGACAGCACCGGCGATGGCCGATCATGCGCGCTCCACCGATCCCGCCGTCCAGGCGCAGCTCGACCGGTTGTGGGCGCTGTCGCCGGGTGCCGACATTCTCGGCCTGGAGCGCATTACCGAATTGCTCGCGCGGATGGGCGACCCGCACACGCGCCTGCCGCCCGTGCTCCACGTTGCAGGAACCAACGGCAAGGGATCGACCTGCGCCTTCCTGCGCGCCGCTATCGAAGCAGCGGGTTATACGACGCATGTTTATTCGAGCCCGCATCTGGTGCGGTTCAACGAGCGCGTCCGGCTCGCCGGCCGGCTGATCGACGACGAAGCGCTCGCACCGCTGCTTGCCGAAGTCCTCGACGCCGGCGGCGATATCGGCGCGAGTTTCTTCGAGGTCACGACCGCAGCCGCCTTCCTCGCTTTCTCGCGGACGCCCGCCGACGCTTGCATCGTGGAGGTCGGCCTCGGCGGACGGCTCGACGCAACCAACGTCATCGCCGATCCGATCGTGACCGGGATCGCGCAGCTCGGCGTCGATCACGAACGCTTTCTTGGCAGCGACATCGAAGGAATCGCCGCGGAAAAAGCAGGCATCGCCAAGCCACACGTCCCGCTGGTCACGATGCGCTACCCGGCTAAGCTCGAGGCGCGGATCGCTGGCGTCGCGCGCACCGCGGGCGCACCGATTGCCGCGGAAGGCGGGCACTGGTTCTGGTCGGCGGACGACATCAACGTCACTTATCGCGATGCAGCGGGTAAGATCACTACCCCGCTCCCGCGCCTTGCCGGACCGCATCAGCCGAGCAATTTGGCGCTCGCGATCGCGATGTTGAGGCATCAGCGCATGCTGACCATTCCGGCCACGGCCTATGGTGCGGCAGCGAAGCGGGCGAGCTGGCCGGCGCGGATGCAGAGACTCGGCGATGGGCCGCTAACGCGGTTATTGCCTGCGGGGAGCGAACTCTGGCTTGACGGCGGACACAATCCGGCAGCTGGAGAGGCAATCGCTGTCGCCCTCCACTCACTTCACGCGGGCAAGGACCGGGACCCAGTTGCGACACGGTCCGACACTGACCGTGGGCCATCGCCGGGTTGGGCATTGATCGTCGGAATGCTGGCCAACAAAGACCCTTGCGGCTTTTTGACGCCGATCGCCCCGATGGCCGGTCGCCTGGTCGCAGTCCCGGTAGCTGACCACGAGTGTCACTCACCCGATGATGTGGCTGAGATCGCTGGTGACCTCGGCGTCCCGGCCACGACCGCGCCTGACGTTCCCGAGGCTTTACACCAGATCGCAGCGGACGGCGGCCCATTACAGGTCTTGGTCCTCGGCTCGCTCTATCTCGCCGGTCAAGTGCTTGCCGCCAACGACGAGTTACCGGACTGATCCACGCTTGGTGCTCGTCGAGACCGTTCGCAGCTAACCGGCGCGCAATTCCTTGAGCTTATCGACCGCCCAACGATACATGTCGGCGTCGGCGCGGCGCTGGTAACTGTCGAGCCGCTTCATCCGGTCCTCGACCTCCTCGAGCACCCCCTGCGCCTCGCGCTTGCGCCCCATGTCGAGCAACAGCGCGGCGTAGCGGCAGCGCGCTTCCTCGCCCGGCATTCGCGTCACGACGTCGCGATAGATCGCCAGCGCCTCGTCCCGCCGGCCGACATGGTCGTAGAGCCGCGCGCGCAACAGGCTCAACTTGTCGCGCTCGCTCTGCCCACTGGGCTCCTTGATCGTCTCGACCGTCGCCAGCGCTTCGTCGATCTGATCGGCTTCAAACAGCGCGTTTGCCAGCTTGGTTTCGGTGCGCGGATCCGCCAGCGGCTGGCCGTCCAGCGCCTCGCGATAGAAGGGGATCGCTTCGCCAGGCCGCTTCACCGCCGCCAGTGCATCGGCCAGCCGGATGCGGTTCGCCACCGTATCGGCCAGTCCCAATGCATCGCGCGCCGCCCGCACCTCGCGTTCCGGATCGATTGCCTTGGTAGCCTGCGCGCGCATCGTCCTGACGTGGCGGTTGCCCTGCATCCCCGGCAGCACCTCAACGATGAAATAGGCGATACACCCGACCACAGGGAAGAAGATGATCGGCCAGATCCACAGCTGGTTACGGCCGAGCTTCACGCAATGGACGACGCACGCGACCTGCGCGGCAATCGTGCCGCCATAGATCAGCAGCATCAACATCAGGCCGGCGCGCCTTTTCCGTCGCTCGGCTGGGTTCCTGCGCTACCCATTGCCTCGTCGACCAACCCGCTGCGCATCATCCACCAGAAGATCAGTACGCCCGGCAACGCGATGATTGTCGTCATCAGATAGAAGTTCACGTAGCCGATGCCGTCGATCAGTCCGCCAGCCGTGGTGCCAGTCAGCAATCGGCCGACGATGCTCGCCGCCGCGGAGATCAGGGCATATTGCGCGGCGGTGAAACGCAGGTCGGTCAGCGCGGAGAAATAGGCGGTAACGACGACGCCGCCAAAGCCGCTGGCGATATTCTCGAACCCGATCGCCCCCGCCATGCCAATATTAGAATGCCCTGCCGCCGCCAGCGCCGCGAAGCTAAGGTTGGACACCGCCATCAGCACCAGCGCGATCAGTATCGACCGCTTCATCCCGAGCTTTGCGTAGAGAATGCCGCCGAAGAAGATGCCGATCATATAGGCCCAGAAGCCAAGGAAGACGTCATACCCGGCGATCTCTGCGTTGGTGAATTTCAGGTCGTCGAACAGCAGCCGAAAGGTCAGGTTGGCCAGCGTATCGCCCACCTTGTGGACCAGGATGAAGATCAGCACGATCACCGCGCCGCGCCGCTTGAAGAATTCGACGAACGGTCCCCAGATCGAGGTCAGGACCTGGCTCACGCTGCGCCGCTCGTTGACCACCTGACGCCGGGCGGGCTCGCCGAGCGCGACGGCCGTCACCATCGCCGGCAGCGCGAGCAGGCTACAGACGAGGTAGGCGACGGTCCAATTGGTCGACGCCGCGACGAGCAGCGCCAGCGATGCTGCCCCGACATTGCCGATCCGATAGCCATATTGCGCCATGCCCGACCCGACGCCGAGCTGGCGCGGCTCGAGCAATTCGATGCGATACGCGTCGATCACCGTATCGAACGTCGCGCCCGCCAGCCCGACGAGGATTGCCGCCACCGCCATGCCGCCGATACTGACCTTGGGGTCGGCAAGCGCGAGGTTGGCGACCGCGGCGATCACCAACACGCCGCCGAACAGCATCCATGACACGCGCTGGCCCAAGCGCCCCAACACCGGCAGGCGGACGCCATCGACCATCCACGACCAGAGCCATTTGAGGTTATAGACCAGGATCGCCAGGCTGAATGCGGTGACGGTCGCCTTGGTGATGCCGTCCTGCTTGAGCCGCGTGGTCAGCGTCGCCGCGATCATCGCGAACGGAAACCCCGATGACACGCCCAGCGCCAGCGCGGCCAGCGGAGCCTTTTCGAAATAGGGCCGGATGCTGTCGGTCCAGCTATGCGGCCGTTCTACCTCGATCATTCAGACTTGCTCCCAGTCTTGTTACGGCAGACACTAGCCGCAAATACGGGGAGAGGAAGCCCATGAACGTCGCGGCCAGGATCGCGCCGACGCCCGGGCAGCTCGCGCTGGCGAAACAGCTCGCGGCGGGCGGCGCGCGACGCGAAGTCAAGATCACGCACATCGCCGCGTCGGCCTATACCGATCCGGCGCGTTACGCGGCCGAGCGCGAGCGCCTGTTCGGCCAGCGCCCGCTGGTGATTGCTCCTTCGGCGTTGCTCCCCGAACCGGGAATGGCGGTGCCGCACGACGGCTACGGCAAGCCGCTGCTCATCACGCGCGACCGCGATGGTGCGGCGCATGTCTTTCTCAACGTCTGCCAGCATCGCGGCACGCGATTGGTCGAGGGCGGTGAGATGGTGTGTGCCAGCAAGCTGGTCTGCCCATATCACGCCTGGACTTATGGGCTCGACGGCAAGCTGCTCGCCCTCCCCCGCACCGACGCTTTCCCGGGCCTCGACAAGGCGACGCTCGGCCTGAAGCGCTTGCCGACGCGCGAAGCCGGCGGGCTGATCTGGTTCGCGTTCGACGAAGACGCCGATTTCGCCGAACCCGACACGCTCGGCCACGATTTCGACGCCTTCGATCTCGCCGGCCAACATTTGTTCAAGCGGCGCACGCACGACGTCGCGGCGAACTGGAAGCTGATCATGGATGCGTTCCTGGAGAGCTATCACGTCCAGCGGCTGCACGCGGCGACGATCGGCCCGTTCTTCAAGGACGGCGTCGCGTCGGGCGACTTCATCGGTTCGCACCAACGATCCGCGGTCGGCCGCGACGTCGAGGCGATCGAATGCGCGGCAGAGGATTGGCCCACGCTGAGGCGCGCGATCACCTATACGTATCAGATGTTCCCCGCGACGATCCTGATCGTCAGCCCCGATTACATGAACCTGATGACGCTGATGCCGCGCGGCATCGACCGTGTGCTGGTCGAGGATTTCATGCTGATCCCGGAGCCGCCGGCGACCGACAAGGCGCTCGCGCATTGGGAAAAGAGCTGGAACCTGCTCGACGGCGGCGTGTTCGGCGCCGAGGATTTCCGCGCGGCGGCTTTGGGGCAGGAAGGGCTGATGTCGGGGGCGCTCGACCGGCTGACGCTCGGCGGGCTGGAGGGTGGGATCAAGGTGTTTCACGACGCGGTGGAAGCGGCGCTCCAGTAATCGTCATGCCAGCGAAAGCTGGCATCTCCTGCGGCTTGAGACCCCAGCGTTCGCTGGGGTGACGGTTAGTTCTTCAGTACCAGCACGATCGTCTCGATCACGCGGCGCGTGTCCTCGATCGAGTCGATCTTGATCGTGTCGAGCCCCATTTCTTTCGCGGGATAGTCGTTGCCGCCCGGAAAAATCGCGTCGCCGAGGAACAGGACCTCTTCCGCCGTCACGCCGGCCTCGGGCAGCAGCTTCTTCAACCCGTAAGCCTTGTCGACGCCCTTGCGCGTGATATCGATCGAGGTCGACCCGCCGATATTGATCGACAGATCGGGCAGCATCCCGCGCAGCCGCGTTTGCAATTTCTTACGCTTGGCGTGGTCGGGGTCCCAGCTGTCCTTGGCCTCGAGCGGCGCTTGCTGGCCGAGCGCGGAGAAGGTCACCTGGCTGCCGCGATCCTCGACGCGGTCGCCCCAGGTCTTGCCCTGATCGAGCCCTTCCTCCGCCATCGCCTTGTCGAAGGCCTCGATGATATGCTTGCGCTCGTCCTCGCTAAACAACTCCGCGTAGATCGCTTTCCATGCGCCATCGACATAGCGATACAGCTTGGTCCCCGTCGTCGGCTGGATGAAGAGGTTGGACAGGTTGGCGCGGTCGATCATCCGTCCGATGACCTGCTTCTCGAACTGCGGCCAGTCGCCGCCCGAGATGATGTCGACCTTGCACACGTCGAGCAGGTCGGCGAGCGCGTTGGCCATGCGGTCGTCGAGCGGTTGCTTCGACAGCGCCAGCGTGCCGTCGAGGTCGAACGCGATCAGTTTTTTCATGATGTGACCTTCGGGAGGATGAACGCGTCGATCGCGTGCGCGACGCCGTCTTCTTCGTTGCTGCTGGAGACCGCATCGGCCTTGGCCTTCACCGTGTCGGGCGCCTGCCCCATCGCTACCGAGAAGCCCGCGCGGTCGAACATCGCGACGTCATTGTCCATATCGCCGAACACCGCGACGTCGGCGAGATCGACGCCGAGCAGGTTGGCCAACGCAGCGACGCCATCGCCCTTGTTCGCCGCGGTGTCCGTCACGTCGAGATAATAGGTCTGGCTTTGCCCGATCGTCGCCCGGTCGCCGAACGCGGCCACGGCGCGTTCGGCCAGCCCTTTCAACAACGCGCGGTCATCGCTGACGAAGGTCAACTTATCGGCAGTGTCGTAGAGATCGGTGAAATCGCTGCGCACCACCGGCGCCTGGTTCGACGCGATCCGCTCGCTCCCGACATGCGATCCCTGATCGGTACTCGCGTACCATTGCCCGCCAGCAAACACCCAGCGATCGACCGCGAGACCCTCGGCCAGCGCGAATACGCCTTCCACGACCGCACGCTCGATCGGATGCGCGACGATCTCGCTGCCGTCTGGGCGGAACAGGATGCCCCCGTTGAACGCCGCGAGCGGGATGTCGATGCCGAGGGGCGCGATCAGCGGCAACACGCCCGACACCGGCCGCGCCGAAATCAACGTGAACGGAATGTCCGCGTCGCGCAGCCGCTTCACCGCGGCGATCACTTGCGGGCTGAGCGACTTGTCCTTGCGAACCAGCGTGCCGTCGACGTCCGACACCACCAATCGTATCACTGCGGCATTTCCACATGCCCGCCGAAACCGAAGCGCATCGCCGATAGCAATTTGTCGCCGAACGTATGATCGACCCGGCTGCGGTACCGCGAATACAATGCGGCAGTGAGCACATACGCCGGCACCGCTTCCTCCATCGCGGCCTCGACGGTCCAATGCCCCTCGCCCGAATCCGCGACACGGCCGCTGAATTGCTCGAGCTTCATGTCTTGCGCCAGTGCCGACGCACTTAGGTCGAGCAGCCACGACGAGATCACGCTGCCACGCCGCCACACTTCGGCGATGTCGGTCAGGTTGAGGTCATACCGCTCGTCTTCTGGCAGTTTGTCCGAATTCTTCGACGACAGGATGTCGAAGCCCTCCGCATAGGCCTGCATCAGCCCATACTCGATGCCGTTATGGACCATCTTGACGAAGTGCCCTGCCCCGGCGGGACCAGCGTGGATGTAGCCCATTTCCGCACGAGGATCTTCGCCTTCCTGCGCCATCCGGTTAGGCGTGCGCGGAATCGTGCCGACCCCAGGCGCTAGGGCCTCAAGGATCGGATCGAGCGCCTTGACCACCTCGGCCTCGCCGCCGACCATCATGCAATAGCCGCGCTCCAGGCCCCAAACGCCGCCGGAGGTGCCGACATCGACGTAATGAATGTTCTTTTCCGCCAGATGCTTGGCGCGCTTTATATCGTCCTTGTAGAAGGTATTGCCGCCGTCGATGATGATGTCGCCTTTAGCGCAAATCCCCGACAGCGCTTCGATCGTGCCGTCGGTAGGCCCGCCGGCGGGCAGCATCACCCAGAAGATCGCCTGGCCGTCGAGCGCCGCCTTCATCTCGTCGAGCGAGGAGACGCCGATCGCACCGCCCCCGACGAGTTCCTTCACCGCTTCTGGCGCGCGATCGTAGACCACCGTCTCGTGCCCCGCACGCATCAGCCGCCGCGCGATATTGCCCCCCATGCGGCCGAGACCGATGATCCCGATCTTCATCTTGTTCTCCGAATGGTTCAGGCGGTGGCAGGATGCTTGGCAGCGATCGCGCCGAGCAGATCGTCGAACGCCTTGGCAAACGAATGGACCCCTTCCTCGACCAGATTGTCGGTTACCGCGTCCAGATCGAGACCCAGCCGCTCGGTTTCCGCCAGCACGTGCCGCGCGCCATCGACATCCTGTGTCAGCGTCTCCGCCGCGGTGCCGCGCTCACGGAACGCGTCCATCGTCTTGGGCGGCACGGTGTTGACCGTGTCCTTGCCGATCAGCGTGTCGAGATAGAGCGTGTCGGGATAATCGGGGTTCTTGGTCCCGGTCGACGCCCACAGCAGCCGCTGCGGCATCGCGCCTTTGGCCGCCAGCGCTTGCCAGCGGTCGGACTTGATGAAGTCGAGATACCATTCATACGCGAGCTTGGCGTTCGCGATCGCCACCTTGCCCTTCAGCGGCTTGGCGTCGTCACCACCGGTCCCGGCGTCGATCGCGTCGTCGATCTTGCTGTCGATCCGGCTGACGAAGAAGCTCGCGACACTGGCGATCCGATCGATCGCCTCGCCCCGCGCGGCGCGCTTTTCGAGCCCCGCGACGAACGCCATCGCTACCGCCTTGTAGGCCTCGATCCCGAACAACAACGTGACGTTGACGTTGATCCCCTTGTCGATCGTCGTCGCGATCGCGGGAACGCCCTCGGGCGTGCCGGGGATCTTGATCATCAGATTGGGGCGATCGACCGCGTCCCACAGTCTTTCGGCCTCGGCGGCGGTGCCGTCGGTGTCCTGCGCCAGATACGGCGACACCTCCATGCTGACATAGCCGTCCTTGGCATCGAGCCGGTCATAGACCGGGCGAAGTGTGTCGGCGGCGGCCTGGATGTCCTGGATCGCGAGATGCTCGTAGCGTGCCATCGCCGAGGCGTCGGGATTGGCCTTGTCGAACTCGGCGAGCGCGGGGTCGTAGGCGTCGCCATGCCCAATCGCCTTCTCGAAGATCGACGGGTTGCTCGTCACGCCAGTCACGCCGTCCTCATCGACCAGCTTCTTGAGCCCGCCCTCGGCGAGCAATTTGCGGTCGATGAAGTCGAGCCAGACCGCCTGGCCGAGTTTTTCGAGATCGTTGAGGCGTCCCATCACTTTGTCTCCAGCAACGATTTGGCGACCTTCACGACATTATCGACCGTGAAGCCGAACTTGTCCGCCAGCTTGGCAAGCGGGGCCGACGCACCGAACGTGTTCATCGTGATCGTCTTGCCCGACAGCCCCACGTAGCGATCCCAGCCGATCTCTCCGCCCATTTCGATCGCGAGCCGCGCGGCGGCCTTCTTCGGCAACACCGATTCCTTGTAAGCGTCGGACTGCTTCTCGTAACGAAACCAGCTCGGCATCGAGACGACGCGCGCGGCTATGCCGTGCTCCTTGAGCTTCTCGTAAGCACCGACCGCGAGCGACACTTCGGAGCCAGTAGCGATCAGGATCACTTGCGGGTCATCGCTGTCGGCCAGCACATAACCGCCCTTCGCCACGCCATCGGCGCTAGCATATTTCGCGCGATCGAGCGTCGGCAGCGCCTGGCGCGACAGGATCAGCGCGGTCGGATGATTGCCGTCGCTGACGATCGCCTTCCACGCCGCCGCGACTTCGTTGGCGTCGCCGGGCCGGATCGTGTCGAGCCCGGGGATCGCGCGCAAGGTCGCGAGGTGCTCGATCGGCTGGTGGGTCGGCCCGTCCTCGCCAACGCCGATCGAATCGTGCGTGTAAACCCACACCGCGCCGATCTCCATGATCGCCGACAGCCGAACCGGCGCGCGCATGTAGTCGAGAAATACGAGGAACGTGCTGCCGTACGACCGCAAGTGCGATAGCGCCATGCCGTTGACCACGGCGCCCATGCCATGTTCGCGCACGCCGAAATGGAAGTTCGCGCCGGCATAATTGCCCGGCTCGAACGATTCGGCGCCCTTGATATCGGTTTTGGTCGAGGGAGCGAGATCGGCCGATCCGCCAATCAGCCACGGCACGTTCTTGACGATCGCATTGAGCACCTTGCCGCCGGCGTCGCGGCTGGCGACGCCCTTTTCGTCGGCGTCGAAGCTTGGGATGTCCTTGTCCCAGCCTTCGGGCAGTTTGTCCGACAGCACCAGGTCGAGTTCCTTGGCCAGGTCGCCCCAGGTGTCGCGATAGCTCGCGAGCGTCGCTTCCCACTTCTCACGCAGCGACCGCCCGCGATCGGCGATGCAGCCCTTGAAGTGATCGACCACGCCGTCGGGCACGTAGAAATTCTTGTCGGGCCAGCCATAGCCTTGCTTGGTCAGCTTGACGTTTTCCTCGCCCAGCGCCTCGCCGTGCGCCTTTTCGCTGCCGGCACGGGGGCTTCCCCAGCCGATGACCGAATGGACGAGGATGAAGGTCGGGCGGTCGTCGGTCTTCT